>DXBL01000288.1 GCA_019116555.1 Candidatus Pseudomonas excrementavium | reverse complement strand
GCACTCGAAGAAACCATGGGCCCCGGAACCCCGCGCATGTACAACACGCTCGGGAATGCGCTCATGATCGAAATGGGTGATCTTTTCCCGGAGGATGAAATCCTTGAGCAGTGCCGGTCCGCGTACGCCGGCCTTCAGGGAGGACTGGTTGTCCGCGACGGGCACCCCCTGGTTGGTAGACAAGGGGCCTTGGGTAGGCGGCGCCCGGTCCTTGTCTAGAGAGCCGTCCTGATACTTGCCATCCTTCACCGGCCCCGGCCCGCCGGTCTTGGCGTTGCTGTTCACCTCGCTCGGCGTACTCGCCGCCGCCAGGCCGTCAAAAACCGGCGACACCGAACCCGCCGGAGGCGCGCCGGCACGGCCGTATTCGCTGGATTTGGTGTCGTTGTGCGGCATGCTGCCGGCCACCTCGCCCACCCCCTTTGCCTGCTTAACCGCCGGCCTGTCTGCATTGACGGGCGCAGAAGCAGGACCGCCATCGGTGCCAAGATAAGCGGTATCGGGAATATAGGTACCGCCCTGGCCTTTCTTGTCGTTCGGCATTGGTCTTCACCCTCGTCAGTAAACAAAGAGATTGCCCTTCCAGGAATGTGACAAGGTCGGGAAGTAAGGCGTTCAGGGGTTATTTCGGCGGGTGCGCCGGGGCAACAGTGTGAAATATTTCACAACTCGAACCGCCCCTACTTGAAGCAAAACCTAATTGGTTTTACCGTTCTTTAACACCTTAACCGTTCCAATAGGTGTCCCCGCCATCGGCTCTGCTTCACGAACACCGCAGACCAACCTACACACCGCGAAGCGTCGCTACCACGAACGAGCAGAACGTTAGATCACCGAAAAACTTGCCAATCAAGGATAGAAAATAATGAGTACGCTAATCATTCATAGGGATAGTGGCTTTGCCGATAGAGCTCGTAAATACAGAGTCTTTTGTGGATCAAAAAAAATCGGCGTAGTTAAGAACGGTGAAATTACCAGTTTTGAAGTTTCACCCGGAAAACACATAATTTACTTCAAGATTGACTGGGCTCGGTCAAACAAAATTGAAATAGATTTTGAAGAAAATAAAACAGAGGTCGTTAAGGTCCAGTCCAATCTGAGAGGTATGCGATTAGTGCTGGCTCCATATTATGCGCTTTTTGCATTCTGGAAATATCTGCGCGCCGAACATGAACGGGCTTAGAGAGACGCAGAATGGGAAATCCGGCCGGAAGTTCAAGGAAGAAACGCATGATCAAAAAGACAATGACAGGGACTCTTCTGACTGCTCTTATCAGCTCAGGCATCATAGGCTGCTCAAGCGTTGGGGTACGCTCGGGCGATGACTCCCAATTGGGGAACCCATACGCCGGAATACCTTACGCGCTGGAGGGTAACGGCACTTGCATCTTGATGTGGACGATTTACGGAACACCTTTGACGCTGCCATTTACCCTGACGTATGCGACGATCGACATTACCTCTACCTTGGTTGCAGATACCTTACTATTGCCGTTTGATCTGGCCATCGACGAACCAACACACTCGCGAACAAATAATCGTTGCAACGTTTTCGCTCGTTGAATCCAAAGCGCCGATCAGGCCAAGCAGGCTGTCGCTGATAACCAGAGCTCACCGACGGCCTCGGCCCGCTACCCAAGGCTACCTGCCTGGTTGTCGACTGGAAACGGCTCGGATCTATTCGCTGCCCCCTGGGATTGTCGAGCACCAGCTCGACAGCTCTTTTCTACAACCTTTCACGAACCACATCCGTCACCCTGGCCTCGACTGTACGTTGTATCCGTTCTTCGATCTCGCTACACAACGAGTCCAGCTCCTGTGACGAGGTGCCCACCACAACGAAAGTCCATTCACTGGCATCCAGTCGATCGCGATCACCACTCTCGCAAACCGCCACCGCCGGGTTACGCCCATAGCGCTCGTGAATCCCGCCCATTCGCTGGCGCTTTTCCTTCAGCGAGCGACAGCCTGGGAGTGAAAATGTCAGGGTTAGCACAACGATTTGCATGAAGCGGTCTCCAGCCAGTTGACGATACGCCCTCATGTACGAGGCCCCGAGGAGCCCGAGGTTTGCCAGCCATGGAAACCAAAGCCCCTATGGTAAAGTAGCCGCAAATTCTACCGGACAGCTCAAATGCTCATATACCTGCTGATCGCCTGCGACCGCCTTGAAGAAAAGCAAGAGAAGAAACTGAGACAGAACCTGCCGGAGCTGCAAGCCGCCTTGCAGGCGTATGTCGATGCCAATCCAGCCGCCAACGTTACGCTGATCAATGAATGCGAGAGCGACGATTGTGAAGACTGGCAACTGGGAATCAGCCAGCCGGTGAAGAAGAATATCCATCTCAATTTCCCGGTGGACCTCTTCAACAAGCTGGCCGAGCAATATGGCATTGATTGCGAAGTGGGTTATATCGAAGACGATGCCCGCGAGCCGGTCAGTTATTTCGGTAAGCATGAAGGCAAGGGCGAAGCGTTTTTGATAGCGGAGTATTTGGGGCTGTAGCAAGCCCATTTTCTCCCTCCGAGAGCGCGACGCCTCAGGTCGCTCAGTCGAATACATCCAGCAGAATATCGGCAATCACACCGGTCGCCACCGACACCAGAATCAGATCCGTACCTGCCATCTGCCATTCATAGCCCGTATGGCGTGGCAGTCGATCAAGAAACCTATCGGACCTGACTTTTCTGGCGATCCCCGGAGGCAAAGGCTTGCCACGCATGAGGTTCTTGCGAATACCCGGCGGCAAATCACGGTAACCCGCCAGGCCAACATCCCGCGCATACTCCCGGGCGAGCACGGCGGATATGCCCGCACTGACCAGCACGTCGAGCGCATCCCGGTTCTGGCGTCGCTCTTCGCGGTGATGGCGGTGATCCCGCCCCGGGTTGCCCTTGCCGGGATGGCCATGATTCGCAGACCGATGATGGGGCGGCCCCTTGTCCTCCGGCGGGCCCGCATATACCTGGGGAACACACAAACTGGCTGCCAACAGACAAGCCAGGACAGTAAGACGATGTTGCATGGTGCAATCCTCTAAAGTCGACCGCTACTCCGAAGCAGCCTCTCTGCCCCGGTCCTCCTGCGGCCTGCCCTATAGACCCGGATATGCTCCGTTGGTTGCCGGTACGGAAAAGGAAACAAAGCCTTTATGGTGCGTATCAGCGGCCAGAGCGCGAAGCGATCGGAAACAACTCGCCGTCAACGATAAGTACGACCCCCTCACCCGCTCCCGGTTGAATATCCCAACCGCCGGTCAACGCGCCGAAGGATGGCAGAACGGTCATGCCTTCGCGGCACCAGAATACCGGGGCGCGCAATCGATCGCGCCCCGCCGATAGGCTGTAGGCCGGATGCAGATGCCCTGCGAGCACGTGCCGGCCCGGCACGCTCTGCGGTTCATGGCACAGTCGTAACGGTCCGATATCCAGCGTTGCGTGCCAGGTAATGCCGATATCGATGCCCTTTGCGTGCCGATCATGGTTACCGATGACCGCTTCGACTCGAACATGGCCGTGTCGCGCCAGCCAGTCAGGAAACTGCGCCAGAAAGGGCTCGCCGGGCATGGGCCGGTGATGGAAAAAGTCGCCCAGCACAATCAGCCGCTGGGGTTCAAAATACGCGATGAGGGCGGACAGGCGTTGCAGGTCATCCTGACTTTGCCCGGTCGGCACCGCCAGCCCCTTGCGGCGGAAGAACGCGCCTTTGCCGAAGTGCGTATCGGCCACCATTAGTGTGGCATGGGCGGGATAATACAGGGCCTTGTCGCCGTGCAATATGACCCGCTCGCCCGCCAGCTCCCAGTCCAGGGTGCGACTCACCGGCGTTTTTTCGCGACGCAGTCGGCGTTGCGCTCCAGGGTGACCAGCATACGCTGTACGCGCTGGCGCCAGTTCTCGGTACTCAATCGGCTGCGCAGACGGTCGACCCACAGCGGGAAACCAAGGGGTGAGAAATGCTTCGGATTCATGATGATCAGTTCCTGCTCGGCGGCCCGCTCCAGCACAGCGCGTAGCCTTCTCATATCCAGTTGGTCTTCCATCACTTCGCGGCGCGCCTGATCGAGTAATCGGTGTTCGGGATCGTAGCGCGCAAGGGTGTCGTAGAGCAGGCCGGTTGAGGCCTGCAACTGACGGTCGGTCTTGCCGCGCCCCGGATAGCCCTGAAACACCAGCCCACTGATCCGCGCGATGTCACGGAACTGCCGGCGTGCCAGCTCACTGGCGTTCAATGCGGCGAGTACGTCATCCAGCAGTTGGTCGGGGCTGAGCAGCGACCGCCACAGGGCTTCGGTGAGTTCTGGTGGTTCGGTCGAGGTGAGCAGTTCCAGACCGTAGTCGTTGACCGACAGGGAGAACGTCGCCGGCTGTATCTGCCCCATCCGCCAGGCCAGCAGCGCGGCCAGCCCCTCATGTGCCAGCCGCCCGGCAAAGGGATAGATAAACAGATGATGGCCTTCCCGTGAACGGCAGCGCTCGATCAGTAGATGCTGCCGGCCCGGCAAGGCCGACTGGGCACGCTGCACTTCCAGCACCGGACGCACGGCCTCCACTTCTGCGTCGCGGTAGATGCCCTGATCCACCTCCTCCAGTATCTCCAGCACCGTATCGGCCAGCTCGGAGGACAATGGCAGGCGCCCGCCGTACCAGCGGGGTACGCTGTGCCGTCGGGTAGAGGCGGGTTTTACATAGGCCACCAGGTCACGCACCTTGAGCAGTTCCAGCGCGCGCCCGGAAAACAGGAATACATCACCGGGATTGAGCCGGGCGATAAAGGACTCCTCCACCGTGCCAAGCGAGCCGCCGCGCATGAACTTCACCCGCATCTGCGCATCACTGGTGATGGTGCCGATGGCCATCCGGTGACGGCGGGCAATACCGGTATCCTCCACGCGGAACAGCCCATCCTGCTGGACTACGCGATGAAACTGCGGATAGTGCTCCAGCACCGGCCCGCCCTGAGTGATGAACACCAGGCACCAGTCGAACATCTCCTCGGTCAGGCCGGCAAAGGCGTGGGTTGCCTGCGCTTCGGCCAATGCCTGTTCGCGGCGGAAGCCGGGCCCGGCAGCCAGGGTCACCAGATGCTGGACCAACACATCCAGACACAGCCGCAACGGCCGCCGCGCCTCGACCCGGCCCGCCTCCCAGGCGCGGCGTGCAGCGGCGATCTCCACCAGCTCGAAAGCATGACTGGGTACGCAGAGAATCTCGCTGGGCGCTCCAGGCTGGTGGCCGGAGCGGCCGGCGCGCTGCATCAGGCGGGCCACGCCCTTGGGGCTGCCCACCTGCACCACCCGATCCACCGGCGAGAAGTCCACCCCCAGATCCAGGCTCGAGGTGCAGACCACACAGCGGAAATCCCCGGCGCGCAGCCCATCCTCGATCCGCTTGCGCAACTTGCGGTCGATCGAGCCGTGGTGCAGGGCGAGCTTGGTCAGCCAGTCCATGCGCGCCTTGAGTACCGACTCGAACCACAGCTCGGCCTGGGATCGGGTGTTGGTGAACAGCAGCGCGGTATCGCCCTGCTCCAGGTACTCGAGCACGCCCTCCAGCTGGGCCAGCCCCAGATGGCCGCCCCAGGGAAAGCGCTCCAGCGTCGCCGGGATCAGACCCCGCACTGCCAGTGTCTTGTGGGTATCGCCGGCGATACTGACCCCCGGCTCAGCGCCCTCACCGAGCAGCACCTGCATGGCCTCGTCAAGATTGCCCAGGGTAGCCGACAGCCCCCAGACCGGCAGATGCGGTCGGCGTGCCCGCAGCCAGGCCAGACACAGCTGCAGCTGCACGCCGCGTTTGCTGCCCAGCAGCTCATGCCATTCATCGACGATGACCGCATCCAGGTGGCGGAAACTCTCCTCCACGTTGCGGTAGGACAGCAGCACCGACAGACTTTCCGGGGTGGTGACCAAGGCTTGGGGCAGCTTGCGACGCTGCCTTGCTCTCACGCTTGCGCTGGTATCGCCGGTGCGGGTCTCCACACGCCAATCCAGCCCCAGCCCGTCCACCGCCTGCTGCAGATTGCCCGCGGTATCGGTCGCCAGCGCGCGCAGCGGGGTAATCCATAACACCCGTAACCCGGCGGGTGCGCTGGTCTGCTCCAGCGCCAGAGAAACCGGGCCGAGCCAGGCGGCCAGGGTCTTGCCCGAGCCGGTGGACGCATGGATCAGACCGGACTGCCCGGCCCGGAAAGCCGCCCAGCTGCGGCGCTGGAACGGCGCCGGCTGCCAGCCCTGGCGGGCAAACCAGTCTTCGATCGCCTGCAGGCCGTCCACCGCCGTATCAGCTGCCATAGATGCGCAACAGCTCCTTCACCTGGTCGAGGGTGTCGGCCTCCTCCACCGGCTTGTCCTGCCGCCAGCGGACAATGCGCGGAAAGCGCAGCGCGATGCCGGACTTGTGCCGCGGTGAAGGCTGAATACCCTCGAAGGCGATTTCCAGCACCTGCTGGGGTTTGAGCGAGCGCACCGGGCCGAATTTTTCGATGGTATTGCGACGAATCCAGTGATCGAGTTGCTGGATTTCCTTGTCGGTCAGACCGGAATACGCCTTAGCGATGGGCACCAGATTCTCGCCGTCACGCACGGCCAGGGTGTAATCGGTATACAGGTTGGCGCGCCGGCCATGCCCCGGCTGGGCGTAGAGCAGCACGGCGTCGATAGTCAGCGGATCAATCTTCCACTTCCACCAGTCGCCCCGCACCCGCCCGCTGCGATAGGGGCTGGCGCGACGCTTGAGCATCAGGCCTTCGACTCGCCGCTCGCGGCTGCTTTCGCGGATCGTCGCCAACGTCGGCCAATCGCTGGCGTCAGTCATTGGACTCAGGCGCAGCGCCGGTTGAGCGGTCTCTTCCAGCACGGCCTCCAAGGCGCTGCGTCGCTCCTCAAGGGGATGTTGCCGCCAGTCTTCACCCCGATATTCGAGCAGGTCATAGGCAAGAAATACCACCGGCACTTCCTTGAGCAGCTTCGGGCCTATCGCCTTGCGCTGAATGCGCCGCTGCATCTGCGAAAAGGGCAACACCTGCTCATCCCATGCCAGCAGCTCGCCATCGAGCACCACCTCGGGCAGAGCCAGCGCCGCTTCCTCCACCTCCGGGAAGCGCCCGCCCATGGGTTCCTCGCCACGGGACCACAGCCAGATACCACCGGGGCGCGCAATCAACTGGGCGCGGATGCCGTCCCATTTCCATTCCGCCAACCACTCGGTCAG
>DXBL01000287.1 GCA_019116555.1 Candidatus Pseudomonas excrementavium | reverse complement strand
GGTGGTCATCGGCTCGGGGCACTCCCCCGAGCATGTGTGCCTGTACAGCGAAGACGACCAGCTGTTGATCGCCGGCGACCAGATCCTGCCGCGCATCACCTCCAGCGTCTGCATCACCGCCACCGAGCCGGAAGCCAACCCGCTGGGCGACTGGCTGGCCTCGCTACGGCGCTTTCGCACGCTATCCGATGAGGTGCTGGTACTGCCGGCCCATGAGCGGCCGTTTCATGGGCTGCATCACCGCCTCGGGCAACTGCAGCAGCACCACGATGCCCACCTGGAAGCGCTGGTTTCGGCGCTGGAGAGCAAGGCGCAGACCGTCGCCGAGCTATGCCCAATTCTATTTCCACGGATCCGTGGAAGTTTCGACTTGTTGATGGCCATGGGCGAGACCCTGGCTCACATCAATTTCCTCAGGGACGAGGGAGTACTGACCCGCACCCTGGATGGCGAAGCCTGGCGCTTCAGCCTGTCCAGCAGTGGGGGACGGACGTTTGTAGCAGCTGAAGACATACATGTTTAACAAAACAACAGGCAAGTTGTTTCAACTGAACCAGGAGTAGTTATGAAGAACAATAACAAGAAGATCATGCAGCGGAGCTCGACAGGGTTTGCGGTCGCCTCACTGGCTATCGCCATCGCCGCATTCTCTTCCCATGACGTACAGGCCGGCGAGACTTTTCGTTTCGATAATGGAGCAACCCTGGACTGGTCGGTGACTACCAGCTACGGCATTGGTATTCGTATGCAGAGTCCCGACTCCAAGCTGCTGGATGGCCAGGCCAACGGTGATGATGGCAACCGCAACTTCGATCGTCACTCGCTGACCACCCACCGGGCCACCGCACTGGGTGAGTTGATTCTGCGCAAGGACAACTACGGCGCAGTGCTGCGTGGCAGTACCTTCTATGATGATGTCTACCACAGCAAGAACGACAACGACTCGCCTGGTACGGTCAACAAAGAGGGTGAACACGATCGCTTCACCAGTGACGCGAAGAAATACTCCGGTGGCCGCAGCCGCTTCCTGGATGCTTACGTATTCGGTGATTTCGATCTGCCCAACCGCCAGCGCCTGGGGCTCAAGGCCGGTCGGCACATGGTGGCCTGGGGTGAGGGGTTGTTCTATCCCGGCGTGAACGGGGTGCAGGGTCCGGTCAACGTGGTCAACTCCGGTCAGCCGGGGATCGAGGTCAAGGACATCATGTTGCCGGTTGGCCAGGTATCGGCCAGTTGGGAAGTCAACCCGGACTTCGGTCTGTCCGCTTACGTGCAGTACGAGTGGAAGGGCAACGAGCTGAATCCGGTGGGTTCCTTCCTGTCGACTTCGGATGTGACCGGGCCAGGGCGGGAATTCATGATCCTGGGGCCGGGTTTCAATGCAGCCTATGCCGGCACCAACGAACCACGTGATAGCGGGCAGTATGGGATCCGTGCCATGTATCGGCCGACCCTGTCCACCGAGTTGGGCTTTTTCCATGTGCGTTACCATGATCGCAACCCGGCTGGGGTGACCATTGCAGCGGACTTCCAGAGCTATGAAATCGATTATTTCGAGGATATCAAGCTCACTGGTATGAGCTTCTCCACCAGCATGGGTGATACCCAGGTCGGCGGTGAATGGTCCTACCGCACCGGTGCTCCGGTCATGCTGGCCAACAACGCCGGCACCACTACCGGCTCCGGCCAGCAGATGCAGCTGAGCTTTATCCGCGCCTTCGGCGACATGCCCTGGGCCAGCTCCACCACCATCATGGGTGAGGTAGTGCATGTGCGTGCCGATGACGTGGACAAGATCGGCAACAATGATGACTACACCTACAAGACCGCCACCGGCTGGCAGACCAAGACTGCCACGGCCTATACCCTGCAGGGGGTATTGTCCTACCCGGGTGTTTTCTCTGGCTGGGATCTGAACGTACCGATCAACTGGTCCCATGTGGTCGAGGGTAATACACCGCTCAAGGGCACCATTTCTGCCGGCCAGGGCGACAAGCGCATGTCGGTGGGGGCGACCTTCAAGTATCTGGGTAACCTGGAGCTGAACACTACCTATACCGCCTATCTGTACTCGGCTGACCCGGCTCGGGGACGCTCCATGGCGGATCGCGATTACCTGACCTTCTCGGCCAAGTATTCATTCTGATAACCGAACCGCCAAGTGGCTTTTGATGCCCGCCAGTTCGTAGTCTGCTCAGACGATGAGCTGCCAGCTGGCGTCGCAATAATGGATTGAAAGTCGCGTATACCCTGTGGAGAAGAATAATGAGTAAACAAGGTGTAGTAATCTCTCTGGCTGCCGCCATCAGCATGACCATCGCTGGCTGGGCCAACGCTGCGGTATCCCCCGAGGAAGCGGCGCATCTGGGACAGGACCTGACCTGCGTAGGTGCCGAGCGTGCCGGTAATGCCGATGGCAGTATCCCCGAGTTCAAGGGGCTGTATGTGGGCAAGGTACCCGGTTGGGACGCCGCGCCGCACAGTGGCGCGCATCCGATCGATCCCTTTGCGGCCGACCAGCCGATCATGGTGATCACTGCCGCCAATATGGCTGAGCATGCCGACAAGCTGACTGACGGCCAGCAGGCGATGTTCAAGCGTTATCCCGATACCTACAAGATCAACGTGTATGAAGGGCGTCGTGAGTTCGCCTATCCAGAGGTGGTCTGCGAGCGAGCCAAGTGGAATGCGCTGAACGCTGAGGTGGTGGATGACGGCTTCGGGTACACGGGATTGGGCTATGTACCATTCCCGATTCCCAAGAGCGCGATGGAAGTGCTGTGGAACCATCAGTTGCCGTTCCGCGCCTGGACCCAGGATGAGATTCGCGATATCGCTTCGGTAACTGCCAGTGGCAGTATCGGCTGGGGTCGTTCCCATGGTCGCTGCCTGGCGCCGCCCATGGATCCGGATCCGAACCTGCGCCCGCATACCGATGATGGCGTTTCGGCCTACTGTACCACCGAGGTTCTGCTGCCATTGCGTGAGCGTGGTAATACCTCGCTCAACCACGAGCCCTATAACTACCGTACCGCAGCGCGTACTGCCTGGTCCTATAACACCGGGACTCGGCGGGTGCGCCTGGCTCCCGGTTATGGCTACGACCAGCCGCTGGGTGGTAGTAACGGTCTGATGACCATCGATGAGGACCGTCTGTTCAACGGCGCACCGGATCGCTATGACTGGACGCTGGTGGGCAAGCAGGAGGTCATTATCCCGGCCAACGCTTACAAGGTGCATGGCAAGGACGTCAGCTACAAGGATCTGTTGACCGTCAACCACCCCAATCCGGAGTTCCTGCGTTATGAATTGCGGCGGGTCTGGGTGATCGAGGCCAACGTCAAGCCGGGTAGCCGTCATCTGTATGGCAAGCGCCGTCTGTTCATCGACGAAGACAACTGGCATGCGGTGATGGCGGATAACTACGATAGTCGTGGCGACCTGTGGAAGCACGCGATCATCAACTACTACTACCATCCGGATACCAGCGCCTGGCAGGCGGGTACGTCGTTCTTCCACGATCTCAACAGCGGTGGCTATATCGGCTATACCCTGGCTAACGAACGTGAGCGGGCGGCGATCCTGAACAAGGGCGAAATGGACCCGAGCCAGTTCACTCCGGACCGTCTGCGCGCCATGGGTCGCTGATCGGGTCCTTAACCCAGTAATGAAAAAAGGCCAGTCCCTCGCGGGACTGGCCTTTTGCCGTTGAGATTGCCGGTGCTATCGGTTGTCGAGCAAGGCCGACAGCTGATTGCTGAAGACCCGTGCGTTCCGGGTCACTACCAGTGGTGAGAAGGGATTGCCCGACTGGGTGCGGGTCCAGCCTTCGCGGATGTCCGACAATGCATGGTGAAGCATGCTCCAGCGTGCGACCAGGCTGGCATCCTGGCTGTGTGGCAGGAGGTCGGCGAGTTGCCGGTCCAGTTGCTGGAGCAGGTCGCTGATATTGGTCCGATAGTAATGGCGGCCCGGCTCGGCGGCGGATGGGGTGCCGATATAACTGGTAAAGGCGTAGCGCAGGGTCAGGTATTCGGTCATCAGTACACTGAGATAGGGGCTGTCGGCGTCCGGCTTATGCAATGCTTCGATCATCTGCATCAGTTCGCTGTAGAGCAGGTCCATGTCCTCGGTGGTCGGCACGCGCCCGGCCTCGAGACCGGCCAGGATCAGGGTTACCGCCTCGGCGTAGCTGGCGATGGCGTATGACTGTCGATCATCAGCTGTTGCCGGGTGCGGGGCCTGCAACTGGTCGATGCTGTCCTGCAGTTCATTGCGTTGCCTGGAGTACATGCCTTCGCCCTGCAGTTG
>DXBL01000286.1 GCA_019116555.1 Candidatus Pseudomonas excrementavium | reverse complement strand
TTGCCCATGACATAGGGTGCGCGGGACATCGACTCGACACCGCCGGCCAGCACCAGGTCCATTTCCCCGGCGCGGATGGCGCGGAACGCGGTGCCTACCGCGTCCATGCCCGAGCCGCACAGGCGGTTGATGGTGGTGCCGGGCACCGATGCCGGCAGGCCGGCCAGCAGCGCCGACATGCGCGCCACATTGCGGTTGTCCTCGCCGGCCTGGTTGGCACAGCCCATGATCACTTCATCGATGGCGGCCGGGTCCAGCTCCGGTGCCTGCTCCAGCACTGCCTTGAACACCTGGGCCGCCAGATCGTCTGGGCGCACGCTGGCCAGAGTGCCGCCGAAGCGGCCGATGGCCGAGCGCCGTGGATGGCAGATATAAACGTTGCTCATGACAATCCTCAGATGTGATTCATTGGCCGGCGTGGTGGGCGGCGGTGCGTGCCTTGAGTTCGCGCAGCACGGTCAGTTCCTGCTCGGTCGGCACTGGTGTGGTGTCCAGGCTGTCAGCAAAGCGGATGTCCCAGCCAGTGGCCTCGATCACCTGCTCGCGGGTGACACCGGGGTGCAGGGAGGTCACTACCAGTTCCTTACTCTGTTCATCCGGTTTGAGGATGCACAGGTCGGTAATCACCACGGTCGGGCCACGACCGATATTGGGTACATTGTCCCGGGCCTTGCCATCGCGGCCGAAACCGACGGTGGTGATGAAGTCCACATCCTTGACGAAAGTGCGCTTGGAGTGCTTGACGGTGATGAACACTTCCCTGGCATTGGTGGCGATTTCCGGAGCACCACCGCCGCCAGGCAGGCGCACCTGCGGGTCGCGGTAGTCGCCGATCAGCGTGGTGTTGAGGTTGGCATAACGGTCGATCTGCGCGGTGCCAAGAAAGCCCACACTGACGTGGCCGCCCTGCAGCCAGTAGCGGAACATTTCCGGTACTGAAACAGTCGTCAGCGCCGAGGCGCACAGCTCGCCGTCACCAATGGACAGCGGCAGCACGTCGGGCTTGGTCTGCAGGGTGCCGGATTCATAGATCAGGGTGATATCCGGGGCATGGGTCAGGCGCGCCAGGTTGGCCGCCTCGCTAGGCAAACCGATGCCGACGAAGCAGGTCATGTCGTTGTTCAGTGCGCGCGCCGCAGTGACGCTCATCATTTCCGAGGAGGTGAATTCGCTGGTCATCTCAAGCCGCTCCATTCTCGAATACGTTGTCTTTCAACCAGGCTTGGAACAGCTCGCGGTCACGGCCGATGGTGTCCCAGTCCTTGTAGAAGGCGTTATCGCGCTCGTAATACCCCAGCGCATAGGAAGGCGCAGCGCCCTTCTCCGCTACCGCGATGGCGCTGATGGCCCAGGAGGGAATCACGCAGGCGTTCACCGAAGCGCCCAGATCGTCCACGATTTCCTCGACGGTGACGATGCTGCGCTTGGCCGCCAGTACCGCTTCCTTCTGCACCCCAACGATGCCTTCCACCAGTACGTTGCCCTTGCGGTCGGCGCGCTGGGCGTGAATCACCGTTACATCCGGACGGATCGACGGCACCGCCGCCAGGCGCTCGCCGGTGAAAGGGCACTCGATGAACCTGATCTGTTCGTTGACCTTGGGCAGATCGCTGCCGATATACCCGCGCAGCACCGCCAGCGGTAGCCCGGCGGCGCCAGCCTCATAGGCGTTGGCCATGGCGGCATGGCTGTGCTCGACCAGCTCGAGATCCCGCGGCCAGCCCTGCTGGACCGCATCACGCATGCGGTGCAGCGAGCCCACACCCGGATTGCCGCCCCAGGAGAAGATCAACTTGCTGGCACAACCGGCGCCGATCAGTTGGTCATACACCAGGTCGGGGGTCATGCGGATCAGGGTCAGCTCGCGCTTTTGCTGGCGAATGATTTCATGAGCCGCGGCGAAGGGAATCAGGTGGGTGAAGCCTTCCATCGCAACGGTGTCCCCGTCATGAATGTGCTTTTTCACCGCGTCCTGGAGAGAGAGGAATTCAGCCATCACATGTCTCCGTCGAGATTGACATATAAGGTTCGCATGGCGAACTTTTGTTTTATATGCGAACATCATGGCGTAATTGTTTTGCTTCCGTCAACACCACCTTTGGTCTTAATGGAAATAACTGCGTCATGTTCGCCATGCGAACAAATGCTAAGATCGCCTCGCCAACACCTCAGGGAGACACGGCTCTGGACAATAAACTTCAACCCGGCGACCGGGACTACGTGGCCGCGCTGGCCTCCGGGCTGCAGATACTCAATGCCTTCGATGCCGAGCATCCGCGCATGACTCTCACGGAGATGGCCAGTCGCACCGATATGGACCGTGCCAAGGCCCGGCGCTTTCTGTTGACGCTCGAAGCGCTGGGCTATGTCCGGCGCAGCGGCCGGGATTTCGAGCTGACCCCCCGGGTGTTGGAGCTGGGCCACGCCTTCCAGGCATCCAATCAGTACCGCGCCGTCATCCAGCATTATCTGCAGGACATCACCGCCGAGATCGGCGAATCTTCCTCGCTCAGCGTGCTGGATGGGACTGATGTGGTGTATGTGGTGCGTTCCGCCGCGCCGCACCGGTTGATGGCGATCAGCCTGTCGGTGGGAACCCGATTGCCCGCCGCCTACACTTCCATGGGGCGGGTATTGCTTGCACAACTGCCGCAAGCGAACCTGGACAGCCTGTTGCAGAGCATGGAGCTACGCGCCCATACCCCCCATTCGCTGGTCGACATGGAGGCGCTGCGCAAGGAGCTGGATCAGGTCAGACAGCAGGGATACTCCCTGGTCGACCAGGAACTGGACCTGGGTTTGCGCTCGGTGGCTGCCCCGGTCTTCGCCGGCAACGGTGATCTGCTCGGCGCCATCAATATCAGTACCAACGCCGCGCGGGTACCCCTTGAGGTACTGCTGGACGATTACCTGCCGCGCCTGCAACGCCTGGCCGAAACGGTGCAGAAAACGGTGCGCTCAGCAGCCGGCTGACCGCAGCGCAGACACGAATATGGCAGTGGCGGGCTCTAGACTTTGGTAGAAAGGCGGCGCCACCGGGTTGGTCGAGCCAGCCACCGCCGTTATACTCCGGGCCAAGGGGTGTCACCGCAATCCTGCGGTAGGACAGGTTTTTGCACAGGTCGGGCCGCCTGTGTGAGGGAACTGACCATGACTCGCCCCGTTCCGCGGCAGGATCTGCCGCGTGCCCAGCTTTTTGCCGAACGTGCTCTGGCCACCTTCGAGCGTTTCACCCATATCCAGGCCGCCAGCGGTGTCGTACTGCTGATCGCCGCCGCCGTGGCCCTGATCTGGGCCAACTCCTCTCTGGCACCCTATTATCACGCGCTCTGGCATATGCCGTTGTCCATTGGCGTGGGCGACTTCAGCTTTTCCCAGTCGCTGCATTTCTGGATCAATGACGCACTCATGACGGTGTTCTTCCTGGTGGTAGGCATGGAAGTACGACGGGAGATCCATGAGGGCTCGCTGAGCAACCTGCGCCAGGCAGCCCTGCCTATTGCCGCCGCAGCGGGCGGGGTTATTCTGCCCGCCCTGCTCTTTCTGAGCCTGAATATGGATTCAGTCCGGCAGCACGGCTGGGCTGTACCGACCGCCACCGATATCGCCTTCGCGGTTGGCCTTCTGGCCCTGCTGGGCCGCTCCATTCCGGCTAACGTGCGGGTATTTCTGCTCGCGCTGGCGATCATCGATGACATAGTCGCCGTGCTCATCATTGCCCTGTTCTACTCCGGCGGCCTGGATTACAGCGGCTTTGCGATAGCGGGACTGGGGCTGCTGATGGTCATCGGGCTGCAGCGGATGGGCATCGGCGCCGCCTACGCCTACATCGTCCCCGGCGCGGTGCTCTGGGTCGGATTACTGAAGACTGGCGCCCACCCCACACTGGCTGGTGTGGTGCTGGGTTTGATGACGCCGGTAATCCCGATACGGATGCGTGAACGGCCGCTGGACATGCTGGCGCGCATCGCCGGCGAGCTCACTGGCCGTCCCTCATCGGCCAGTCGGGATGTGGACCACATGAATGCCCATCTGCGCGAACTGCGCCTGGCCCAGCGGGAACTGCTGCCACCGGTGGTGCGCATGCAATCGGTTCTGCATCCCTGGGTGGCGTTCGGCATCATGCCGCTATTTGCGCTGGCCAACGCCGGCATCAGCCTGGACGGCATCGATCTCTCCACGGACGGTGCGCAATGGGTGACGGCAGGCGTCGTGTTCGCCCTGGTGATCGGCAAGCCGGTAGGCATTGTCGGGATCAGTTGGCTGCTGGTGCGGCTGGGTTGGTGCGCCTTGCCGCCGGGCGTGTCCTGGGGCGGCATCTGGCTGACCGGACTGCTGGCCGGTGTGGGCTTCACCATGTCCATGTTCATCGCCATGCTCGCCTTCACCGACGGCAACCTGCTAAGCGCTGCCAAACTGGGTGTATTACTGGGCTCGGTAGCGGCGGCCGCCCTGGGGATGATCTGGGGCACTATCTATGCCCGTGGTTTGCGCGACGCTGACGATAATATCCAGGCGACCCCCGCCCTGTCGGCTCGATCGCACTGAGCGCCATATGACCCAGCGCCGCCAAACGGGCGCTGGGGTCGGTCACATGCTGGCCGTCAAACGGGATTGAGGCTGCGATGTCGGGCCCCAAAAATACACAATTGCCCTCTGACCATCTCAGGCCTAGCCGAAACTACCTGATGACCTCCATCCGGACGTTCAACAGGCCTGCGGAGGTATCACCAATACTGGCGAAGGCAGAGCGGGAAAGATCGATAACCCGGCCACGAACAAAGGGCCCTCGGTCATTGATGCGCACCACCACACTCTTGCCGTTGCGCACATTGGTGACCCTGACCTGCGAACCGAACGGTAGCGTCCGGTGTGCTGCGGTGTTCCGACCGATCTTGTAAAGCTCGCCGCTGGCGGTCTTCCTGTTCTGGAAGCGGTCAGCATAGAACGACGCCTGTCCTGTCTGCGTGTGCCCGACCCAGTTGCCGCCATGGCCAGACCGATAGATGCTGCTGCAGCCGGCCATCGCGGCCAGGACCAGCAGCAGGACGAGCGCCCTGATAGTTGATTGCATTGAATACCTTCCAAAGTCATTGCCTCACCAGCTGACCTCAGTTGCGATGAGGTCGAGCCGTCGTGGTCAACTGACACCGAATGCTGCGTTAAGTTTTCTGCCGCAGCGTCCGGTTGTTGAAGGGCTGTGCCCAGTAGCCAAAGCCGAGGCCGAGGCCGAGGCCGAGGCCGAGGGTTCAGGTTGGTAATGCGTATCCATGGATTATCGGCCTGCGCCGAGAACGACGGGACTAAATGACGGGACATTGAGTCAGGTGAAGACACGGTTGGCCCGAATACCGACCTGGCGTCCATAAACAAAAAAGGCCCGCATTTCTGCGGGCCTT
>DXBL01000285.1 GCA_019116555.1 Candidatus Pseudomonas excrementavium | reverse complement strand
AGCGGCAGCGGCCATGCTGTTGCCGAGGATGTCCTCCGCTGCGGCAATCCCCGGCAGGATCAGCGAGAAGGCACTGGCTGCCAGCATCATGCCGGCAGCAAAACCGAGCATGCTGTCCTGCCGCCGGGTGGAGATGGCCTTCATGCTCAGCCCCAGGAAAGCACCCAGCGAGGTGGCGGCAAAGCCTGCCGTACCGCCCAGCAGGGCATGCTGCAGGTTGATGGTGTTGCCGCCACTCACTGCGCTGACGATACTGGCGATGATCAGCACGAGGATGACCAGCATCGCCCCGGCCAGGCCGAAGGAGATGTAGGGGCTGCGTTGGGCCTGGTCGGCCCATGCGCTGCGTAATTCTGCTGCCAGTGAAATGGTTTTTTCCATGATTGCTACTTTCGTCAATGGCCCGGGTGTTCGAGTCTATCAGGAGACAACACCGGCGCTGTGTTGATTCATTGCAAGCGGGTCATTGATAAAACATATCGAGGTACGACGGATTCCGGGCAGCCTCCCTCCCCCTCAACTATATTGTGCTCTAACGAACCCGACCGTTGCGCTGACCCTGCCCTGGCTGCGGGGCCTCCCCAGAGCAGAGGGCATTGCCATGACCGACCAGACCTTCCAGTTAATCGCCATCGGCCTGTACTTCCTGACGATGCTGGGCATCGGCTACTACGCCTATTTCCAGACCACCAACCTGGATGATTACATGCTTGCCGGGCGCAAGCTCTCGCCGGGTGTCGCGGCGCTCTCGGCTGGCGCATCGGACATGTCCGGCTGGCTGCTGATGGGGCTGCCGGGCGCCATCTATGCCTCGGGACTGGTGGAAGCCTGGATCGCCATCGGCCTGACCGTCGGCGCCTATCTCAACTGGCGTTTCGTGGCGCCACGGCTGCGTTCCTACACGGAAGTGTCCAACAACTCGATTACCCTGCCGAGCTTCCTGGAGAGCCGCTTCAAGGACAATACCCGCCTGCTGCGGATCGCCGCCGGCCTTATCATTCTGGTGTTCTTCACTTTCTACGTTTCCTCCGGCATGGTCGCTGGCGGGGTATTCTTCGAGGCGTCCTTCGACACGCACTACCTGTTCGGCATGTTGCTGGTAGCCAGTATTACCCTCACCTATACGTTGTTCGGCGGCTTTCTGGGTGCCTCCCTGACCGATGTCGCCCAGGGCCTGCTGATGCTGGCCGCACTGATCATTGTGCCGCTGATCACCATCTCCAGTCTCGGCGGCCTGAGCGAGACCTTCGCTGCTATCGATGCAGCTGATGCCGCCCACAACCTGGCCAACCCGGAAGACGAACTGCATCGCACCTCGTTGCTGTTCGGTGGCAGCGTGTTGGCGATCATCTCGGCCGCTTCGTGGGGGCTTGGTTACTTCGGCCAGCCGCACATCATTGTGCGCTTCATGGCCCTGCGTTCAGCTGCTGACGCCAAGGCCGGGCGTCGCATCGGCATTGGCTGGATGATTCTGGTTGCCAGCGGCGCGGTGTTCACCGGGCTGATCGGGGTCGGTTATTTCCACGCCAGCGAGCAGACCCTGGATAACCCGGAAACCGTCTTCCTGTTGCTGTCGCAGATCCTGTTCCACCCGTTCATTGCCGGTCTGGTGCTGGCTGCCGTGCTGGCCGCCATCATGTCCACCGTCTCCTCGCAATTACTGGTGTGCTCCTCGGCGCTGGTCGAAGATCTGTACAAGATCTTTGGCAAGGAGCTGTCGGCCCCGCAACAGGTATTGCTGGGTCGCCTGGGAGTATTGGTCGTGGCGGTGATCGCTGCCCTGCTGGCCATCGACCCACGCTCCAACATCCTCGGGCTGGTCGCTTTCGCCTGGGCAGGATTCGGCGCGGCATTCGGCCCGATCATCCTGTTGTCGCTGTTCTGGCGCAAACTCACTGCCATGGGCGCGCTGGCCGGCATGATCGCTGGCGCCGTGGTGGTGGGGATCTGGGGCAACATCGCCAGCCTGCAGGCGCTGATGTACGAGATCGTGCCGGGCTTTCTCGCCTGCACCCTGGTCGCTCTCGTCGTTTCCCTGCTGACGGCGCAGCGTCACGATGAGCAGATTCAGACGGAATTCAGCACCATGGAGTCCCATCACTGAGTGGCCACAGGCCCTTCCGCTGGTCGTCGCAGTGTCTGTAACAGCAGGCTCAGCATGATCAGCGGAATACCCAGCCAGCCGGACAGCGACAGCCATTCACCGACGATCACTACCGCCAGCACCACGGCGACCACAGGTTCGAGCAGCGTGATCAGCGTTGCCGTGCTGGCCGCGATATACCGCAGCCCATAGCTGAAACACAGGTAGCCGATGAACATGGGGATGAAGGCCATGTATAACGCCACGCCCGCGTGGGTTGGCGTGGCAAACAGGTTGTGCCCGGTGATGGCCAGCGTTGGCAGCAGGAGCATGGCAGCGATGCCGAACATACCGGCCATGGCCGACTTCGAGCCCACCCGCTGTTCGATCAGGTGCCTGGCCACCCACGAGTAAGCGGCGTAGCTCAACCCGGCGACCAATCCCAGCCCCACTCCCAGATAGGGCAGCAGGGAATGGGTCACGGTGGTGGCTGGCGGGCGTTGGCCCAGCGTCAGCAGCACGATACCCGCGGCCCCGACCACAAAGCTCAGGCCCCAGCGCCTGGAAATTCGCTTCTTGCTGATCAGCCATTCCAGCATGACCGTGAAGAGCGGCGCACTGGCGATGGAAATCACCGTCCCGACGGCGACACCGGACAGGCGCATGGAGCTGTAGAAGGCCAGCGGATAGATGGCGACCGACAACCCGCCGATCAGCAGACTGCGGCGGTGGCGAAGCAGCAGCGCCCTGTCCCGTACCAGCTCGCCAAGCGCATTGATGACCAGCAGAATACCGCCCACGCCCATCGCAAACGCGCCGATGGCCAGCGCACTGACCTCGGGCGCGAAGGTCGCGGCCGTCCCTGTCGTGCCCCATATGACGCTGGCGGCGATGATGGCGATAACGCCACTGGAGTAATGCTCTGGTCGATTCATGTAGCCCCTACAGCAGCTCGAGGGTCAGCTCTTACACCGCTTGCGAGTCCAGTCCTACCTGGACCTTGAAATCACCGCCTCGGCCACCTGCTCAAGCCGCGCGTTGAAGAACGTCAGGGTATCTTCATCGATGGTAAAGCGCACCACCTGCTCTTCTCCCGCTTTGAGCTGCACCATCTGGACAGCGAGCTCATTCCGGGCGACGCCGTGCCTGAGCAGTTCGGTAATGGCAATGCAGGATAGATAGCGCTGCCTTGGACAGGCAGGAGTATGGGACTCAAATCGCAGACATGAAAAAAGGGCCTTTCGGCCCTTTTTCAACGATCTACAGACTCCAGTGGATGTCTATAGACCTATTTTGGAGCGGGAAACGAGACTCGAACTCGCGACCCCGACCTTGGCAAGGTCGTGCTCTACCAACTGAGCTATTCCCGCAAATCTGACGCCGTAATGGCGTCCCCTAGGGGACTCGAACCCCTGTTACCGCCGTGAAAGGGCGGTGTCCTAGGCCACTAGACGAAGGGGACGTATCCGGTCTTCACAGTGCCGAGGTATCAACCTTGGCTACTTGCTGCGCTTTCCGCGTTGCGTTGTTCGCTGCAAGTGGCGCGCATTTTAGGCATGGTCCCAGGGGCCGTCAACCCCCCAAGCCAATCTTTTTTCAGGTTTTTTTCGGTTTTTTGATCACCCCCGCGAAAACCGTGGCCTGCAGCTGTGATGAGAGTCTGGTCACAATATCCAGACAGCGCAAGACCACCTGTCGATCCAGCTGATTGTATTGGAATGGGGGATATGGCATAACGACAGCTCGTATTTATGGAGAGCTTCCCGTGTCCCCCATGCTCATCGCTGCCCTCGTCATCGGCGGCCTGACGATACTCATCTGTATCGGCTTTCTGAATCAGGCCCTGGAACGCGCCCGCCTGGAACGCGCCCGTGCGCAAGCCGAGCTGCAGGCGCGCTGGAAACATTGCACCACGCTCGCCGCCGAGCTGCCGGGCCAGTTCATGTCGGCGGAGCTCAGAACGGTGTTGTTGCATATCGAGGCGGCGCTACTGGAGCGGTTGATAAAGCTGGACAGCAAGCAACCCGCCCATGCCAATCAACTGAAAGAAGTACGCCAGCAGCTCGACCAGGGCGAACCGCGCATCAATAACACGCCGGTGGTGATCACCGATGAGGCGACGGCGCAACGGGCCAAGCAGCTGTTGGGCGACCTGCTCCGTTTGCTGGACCAGTCGCGCCAGGATGGCGTGCTGGACGATGCAGCCTTCAAGCGCTGGGGCCAGGTACTGAATCAGCACTTGCTGCAGACCACCCTGACGATGTATCAAGCGGTGGCCAATCATGCCATGCAATCCGGCAAGCCTCGGATCGCCAAGCTGCAATATGAACGGGCCATCGCCTTTCTGAACAAGCATGCGCAGGCCGATAAGGGCCAACTGGCAGTGTTTCGGCAATTACTACTCAACGCCGAGCAGGCTGCGTTGCGGCAGGAGCATGGCACCGACCCCAGCGCCAATGAGTTGAGCGCCGGGGTGCAGGCGCTGGAAGAAGACGATCAGGCGTGGAAGAAGAAAGCCCTGTACGATGATTGAGTTAACCCCTGAAGGAATGTACTTCCCATGTCCCTGACCCTTTACGGCGCGATTCTTTCGCCCTTCGTTCGCAAGATCCGCATTCAACTGGCTGAGCAGAACATCGAGTATGAGCTGGTCAATCAGACGCCGTTCATGCAACCCGACTGGTACTACGAGATCAGCCCGCTGGGACGTATTCCCGCCATCAAGGATGGCGACCTCAGCCTGGCTGATTCCAGTGTGATTGCGCAGTACCTGCAGGAAACCCGCGGCGGCATCCGCCTGTATGGCAGCACCCCGGCGGAAGCGGCGCGGGTGCGCTGGCTGGAGAAGTATGCCGACTATGAACTGGCCAAGCCGGCGACCTTCACTGCTTTCTTCAACCGCGTGGTTCATCGGCTGATGGGCAAGCCCTGTGACGAGGCAGCCGTGAAGACCGCGCTGGGGAGCGACCTGCCGCCGCTGCTCAATTATCTCGAAGCACAGCTGGGTGAGAAGCGCTATTTTCTCGGCGACCAGTTCAGCATGGCCGACATCGCCGTCTGCAGCCAACTCATCAACCTCGCCCACGCCGGCGAGCTGATCGACGAAGAAACCTGGCCCGCCCTCTCCTCCCTCCTGAGCCGCGTCACCTCCCGTACCAGCGTCAGCAGCTTGCTGCCAGCGGAGCATCGGATAGTAGGCACCGTGAACGGCGCAAGCGTGGCAGAAGGCTGACTTGAGACATTGCTCGCGGTGAGCTGTGCCTTTCGGGGTGTAGCGCACCCGCGCTACGCCTGCGGACTCGCCGCCACCGCCAATCCCCCAGTCGTCGCGCAGGTGCGCGACAACCCGAAAACCGCCTCCCAAACAGTGCGCTATACCGCTATTTACTTCTTCAACAACTCCCGTCCCACCCACGACCGTGCAAACTGCCATGCGCAACGCCCGTTGCGGTTACCGCGCGCCTGGGCCCAGCGGATGGCCTCTTTCTGCAACGCCTCATCCCACTCCCACTGCAATCCATGCTCCTGCGTCATCACCGACAACCAATGCCGTACCACATCCAGATAATGATCCTGACTGAACGGATAGAACGACACCCACAACCCAAAGCGATCCGACAGTGCGATCTTCTCCTCAATCGCCTCACCGGGGTGCAGCTCGCCATCGACCATGCTGGCGCCGAGATTATCGCTGCGCTGCTCCGGTAACAGGTGGCGGCGGTTGGAGGTGGCGTAGAGCAGCAGATTGTCCGGCGTCGCCTCTACCGAGCCATCCAATACGGTTTTCAGGGTCTTGTAGGCACTGTCGCCAGCCTCGAAGGCCAGGTCGTCGCAAAACAGCAGAAAGCGCCAGGGCTGGTCAACGATCTGCGCCACCACCGCCGGCAGGTGAACCAGATCATCCTTGTCGATCTCGATCAGCCGCAGGCCCTGGTCCGCCCAGGCTGCCAGCAGCGCCCGCACCAGCGAGGACTTGCCCGTCCCGCGTGCGCCACACAGCAAGGCGTTATTGGCGGGCAGGCCTTTGACGAACTGCTCGGTATTGGCTTCCAGCAGCGCCTTCTGCCGATCGACGCCCACCAGATCGCTCAGCCCATGCCCCGCGGTAATTTCCAGCGGCTTGAGCCACCCCCCATCCCCCTGCCCCACCCACCGCGCCGCCGGCGTCTGGCTCCAATCAATGGTCGGCGGTACGGGCGGCAGATTCTGCTCGTATCGGTCGAGAAAAGAGACGACGCGCTGCATGAAATCGGCGGTGGAGATATCGGGCATGGGGTGTTTCCTGGCAGGTGAATAGGG
>DXBL01000284.1 GCA_019116555.1 Candidatus Pseudomonas excrementavium | reverse complement strand
AGCTCGGTATATTCATCCAGGCCATGGCGCGAGCCTTCACGGCCCAGGCCGGACTCCTTGACGCCACCGAAGGGTGCCATGGGGTTGGAGATCAGTCCTTCGTTGATGCCAATGATGCCTGCTTCCAGAGCATCGGCCACGCGCCACACCCGGTGAATATCCCGGCTGTAGAAATAGGCTGCCAGCCCAAAGGGCGTGGCATTGGCCAGTTCGATGGCCTCTTCCTCGGTGTCGAAGCGCAACACGGCGGCCAGCGGGCCGAAGGTTTCCTCATGACACAAGTTCATGTCGGTATTGATATCGGTGAGTAATACCGGCTGCACATAGTTGCCCCGGTCGGTATCCGGTGCCGGACCGCAAACCCGCTTGGCGCCCTTGGCCATGGCGTCCTCGAAGTGCTCGATCACCTTTTCCACCGCATCGCCATTGATCAACGCTGACTGGGTGACGCCCGGCTCGAAACCATCGCCCACCCGCAGTTTGCCCATGGCCTCGGCCAGTGCAGCGACGAACTCGTCATGCACGCCCGCTTGCACCAGAAACCGGTTGGCACAGACACATGTCTGCCCGGTATTGCGAAATTTGCAGACCATGGCACCCTCCACGGCCCGACTGATATCCGCATCATCGAAGACGATGAACGGGGCGTTGCCGCCCAGCTCCAGGGAAATTTTCTGGATATGTTCCGAACACTGCGCCATCAGACGGCGCCCGACATCGGTCGAGCCGGTAAAGCTCAGCTTGCGCACCTTGGGGCTGCGCGTCAGGACTTCGCTGATTTCTCCCGCCTTGCCGGTCACCACGTTGAATACGCCGTGGGGAATACCGGCCTCGTCCGCCAACGCCGCCAGGGCCAGGGCGGAAAATGGAGTGGCGCTGGCCGGTTTGACGATGATCGTACAGCCCGCCGCCAGCGCCGCCCCAGCCTTGCGGGTAATCATCGCAGCGGGGAAGTTCCAGGGCGTGATCGCCGCGCATACGCCGACCGGCTGGCGAGTGACCACGATATGCTGGCCGATACGCGCACCGGGGATGGTCTCGCCGTACATCCGCCGGGCCTCCTCGGCGAACCAGCGGATAAAGGAAGCGGCGTAGTCGATCTCGCCCCGGGACTCCACCAGGGGCTTGCCCTGCTCCAGGGTCATCAGCGTGGCCAGATCCTCCTTGTGCTCGAGCATCAGGTCATGCCAGGCCAGCAGGCAGTCGGCCCGTTCCTGGGCGGTACGGGTACGCCACTGGCGCAACGCTGCCGACGCAGCATCAATTGCTTGATCCACCTGCTCCGCTGACATCACCGGTACCTGCCCCAGCAGGTCACCATTGGCGGGATTGTTCACCTGCAGCGTCTGACCGCCCGCGGCGTCAAGCCAGCGACCATCGACATAACACTGCTGGCGAAACAAGCTGGGACATTTCAGGCGGGAAATCGTCATATATCCTCCTGCAGGAAGTAGGCTCTGTTCAGAGGTTAGACACCGCGATGCAGGGACGCAAACGGGAAGGAATGGAGGAATCGGGACAGTAAGGGAGCCGGCGAACGGTCGCCCACCGGCAAAATTGCTCGATCAACTACCTTCGACGCGGAAGCCGACTTTCACCGTGACCTGGAAGTGCGCCACCTTGCCATCGACGATATGGCCTCGGGTTTCCATGACCTCGAACCACTCAACGTTCTTCACGCTCTTGCTGCATTCGGCGATCGCGTTGCTGATGGCGTCTTCGATGCTGTTGGTCGACGAGCCAACCAGTTCGAGTTTCTTGTAAGTGCGATGATCTGACATACCAATCTCCTCTTTTGCCTCCTGAGTATGGCAAAGGATTGCTGGGTTGGTTCAAAGATCCCCGCTGGTACCCTGCCGCATCTTGCGCTGGCCGTCGGCCTTGGCAGGACAACCGGGAGCACGGCATTTCTCGCCGCGGCTGCGCTCCAATTCCTGCAGTGCATGCCAGGCTTGGCACAGAGATCGGGATGATCCAGCCATCAGGGTCACTTTGCTCATGGGAACGGCCTCCGGAAAAAGATCGATAGACCGAGTATTGTCGGGATAATAAAAACTGTCAATGAGAATAACTCCCATTATTATGCATGTTTTACGCGCCAGCGCATTGCAATATGAAGATACAAGCCTATAATCGCAACGCAAATCATTATCACCGGGAGACGGGACTCAACCATGGCACGCACCTTTCGCTACACCACGTTGGCTTTGACCATATCCGCAGCGGTGCTGCTCAGCGCCTGTGATAACAACCAGGACGACCCGGTGGCGCAATCGCCGGCGACCACGCCCGATACGGCACAGTCCCAGCCGGCGAACGCCCCCGATACCACGCCAGCCGCCACGGCGATCAGCGAAGCGGACGTGGCCAGCCATTATGCCGATCTGGCCCATGCGGTGTACCTCGATGCACTGACCAGTGCCCAGAGCCTCGATAAGGCTATCGATACCTTGCTGGCGGAACCGAACGAAGCGAATCTCGACGCTGCCCGGCAGGCATGGCTCCAAGCCCGTATTCCCTATCAGCAATCCGAGGCATTTCGCTTCGGCAATGCAGTGGTCGACGACTGGGAAGGTCAGCTCAACGCCTGGCCACTGGACGAAGGCCTGATCGATTACGTTGCCGCCGATGATTATCAGCACGAGCTGGGTAATGAAGGCGCGACCGCCAACCTGATCGCCAACCAGACCTTGACCATCGGCGGCGAAACAGTGGATGCCAGCGAGCTGAACTCCCAGCTGCTGGCCGACCTGAACGAAATCGGCGGCTCGGAAGCGAACGTCGCCACCGGTTACCACGCTATCGAATTTCTGCTGTGGGGTCAGGACCTGAATGGCTTCGAGGCCGGTGCCGGCCAACGTCCGGTAACCGACTTCGCCCAGGGAGACGCCTGCACCAACGGTAATTGCGACCGCCGCGCCGCTTATCTGAGCGCCGCATCAGAACTGCTGGTCAATGACCTGCAGTGGATGGTCGAGCAGTGGTCCGCCGACGAGGCCGGGAATTACCGCGCCGAACTGCTGGCCCTGCCGACGCAGGACGTATTTCAGAAAATGCTGTTCGGCATGGGCTCGCTGTCGCTGGGTGAACTGGCAGGCGAACGCATGAAGGTCGCGTTGGAGGCCAACTCCTACGAAGACGAGCATGATTGCTTCAGCGACAACACGCATAACTCGCACTATTACAACGGCAAGGGTATCCAGAACATCTACCTGGGCAACTACCAGGCACTGGATGGCTCGGTGACCAGTGGCCCTTCCCTCTCGGCGCTGGTGGCGGAAAAGAATCCCGAGCTGGACCAGCGTCTGCGGGACGACCTGGATGCCACCATGGAAGCGTTGACGGTCATGAAGGAAGCCGCCGAAGGCGAGTCGGCAATGGCCTTCGACATGATGATCGCCCCCGGCAACGAGACCGGCGCGACCATCATCAACGATGCCATCGCCGCGCTGGCCCAACAGACCGGCTCCATCGAGCAGGTCGCCGCTGTCGTGGGCGTGGACTCCCTGCAACCCGATGACGCCGGCCATTCCTTCTGATTCGTGATGATGGCGCCCGAGCCCCTGGCCAGCTTTCGCTGCCAGGGGCTCGGGCGTCCATGTTTTCATCCAGGCCTTACAGATTCACACCCATGAAATTGCCGATTCTCAGTTCTGCTCTGGCGTTATGCCTGTTCACTACCCCCTGTCTCAGCGCCGACCACCCGGTGCAGGAGACACCCAATTCCGGCGGCGCCGGCACCGTCACCCAGAGCGATCACAACGCCTATTCCCTGCCCTTGGGCAATCTGCCAATCTCCCGCCGCCTGGATTTCAGCGTGGGCAACAGTTTCTTCCGTAACCCCTGGGTAATCGCACCGTCGAGTACCGACGCTCGCGACGGCCTGGGCCCGCTGTTCAACACCAACTCCTGCCAGGGATGCCATATCAAGGACGGTCGTGGCCATCCGCCGGCGCCGGGGGAAACGGCGGTTTCGCTGTTCCTGCGGCTGTCGGTGCCGGCCGGCCCAGGTACCGATCCGCAGTTGTTGCAGCAACATGGCTTTGTGCCCGCTCCGGTCTATGGCAGTCAGCTGCAGACCGCCGCCATACCGGGCATGCAGCCCGAGGCGCAGCTGAATATCGAGTGGCAACCGGTCGAGGAAATCCTCGCCGATGGCACCAGGGTCGAGCTGCGGCGCCCACACTACCGCATCGATAATCCCAATTATGGCCCCCTGCCCGAAGACCTGCTGATCTCGCCCCGCGTCGCCCCGCCGATGATCGGCCTCGGCCTGTTGGAGACCATCCCCGAGGACGCGATTATGGCCGCGGCGGATCCGGACGATCTGGATGGCGATGGTATTTCCGGCCGCGCCAATCGGGTCTGGGATCGCGTAGAGCAGCGCACGGCCCTGGGTCGCTTCGGTCTGAAGGCTGCGGAAGTCAGTGTGATGCAGCAGAGCATGGCAGCCTTCGCCGGCGATATGGGTCTGAGCTCGACCATTGCTCCCGACACCGATTGCACCGCCGAGCAGCAATGCGATCGCTTTGCCGACGGTGGCACCCCCGAGGTCAGCGACAAGATTGCCGCCTTCGTCAACTTCTACGCCATGAGCCTGGCAGTGCCGGCCCGTCGCGATATGGACAACCCAGCGGTACAGTCGGGTGCGAAGCTGTTCAATGAAATAGGTTGTGCCTCTTGTCATACCCCACGGCATACCACCGGCACCCTGGCTGACCGCCCGGAGCTGAGCGACCAGGTCATCTGGCCCTATACCGATTTGCTGCTGCATGACATGGGTGAGGGGCTGGCCGATGGCCGCTCCGAGTTCCTGGCTGACGGCAACGAATGGCGCACCCCGCCCCTCTGGGGACTGGGGCTGACCCAGCAGATCAATCCCCGCGCGGGTTTTCTGCACGATGGCCGCGCCCGCACCCTGGAAGAAGCCATTCTCTGGCACGGCGGCGAAGCACAGGCGACTACCGAGCGCTACCGCGCACTACCGGCGGAGTTGCGCCAATCGCTGCTTACCTTTCTGAATTCCCTGTAACGGATCTCACATGCCTTCACTATCCAATCTGAGTCTGCGCACCTTGAAATGGGGCAGCACCGCCCTGCTCGCCGCCTCCTTCTGCAGTACCGCCTGGGCGCAAACGCCCCGGGAAGCCTGGCATGACGCCCTCGCCGACGGCTACGCCACCCTGGCCACCAGCACTGCCGACCTCGATCAGGCCGCCACAAGCTACTGCGCAACGCCCTCCGCGGAGCGGCGCCAAGCTCTGGAAACCGCCTGGGCTCAGGCGTTTGACAGTTGGCAGGCAGTGCGCTTCGTCGACTTCGGGCCAATCGAGCAGGATAACCTCGCCTGGCAATTCCAGTTCTGGCCGGATGCCAAGAACACCGTCGCACGCAAGGTGAATCTGTGGCTGGGCAGCGAACAATCGATCGGTGTCGAGCAACTCAAGGCCGACAGCGTGGCGGTGAAAGGCTTTCCCGCCCTGGAGTACCTGTTGTTCGATCCGCTGGCCGCCAAGGCCCAGCCACTGCCCGAAGAGCGTGCCTGCGAACTGGTGACCGCGATCAGCAGCCTGCTGCAGTACAACGCCACGCAGTTGCAGGAGCAGTGGCAGGCGTTCCGCCCACATTATCTGGGCACCGAGCAGTTCCAGAACACCACCGTGCTGGCCGCCATGCATGGGCTCGACATCCTGCGCAACAAACGCCTCGCGGCGCCCATGGGGCTGGAAGGCAAGCCACGGCGCAATCCCTACATCTCCGATGCCTGGCGCAGCGAACATTCGCTGGCCGGTATCCGCGCCAGCCTGGTCGGCCTGCAGCAGTACTTTCTGCCCGGCTTGCGCCAGCTGCTGAGTAGTGAAGAAGGAGCCGAACTGGTGGAGCGCCTGGACCAGCAGTTGACGGCAACCGTCGCCCGGCTGGAGCGCCAGTCTGCGGATATGCAGACATTGCTGGCCGACGATGATGGCTACCGCAATCTGCAATTGATCTTCATTGAAGTCGACAAGCTGAATCAGTTGCTGTCCGGCAATATCGCCAGTGAGCTGGGTATCATCCGCGGCTTCAATTCGAGCGATGGGGACTGACATGCAACGGCGTGACTTCATCCGGTTCAGCCTGCTGAGCATCGCCGCCTTTTCCAGCGCCCATGCCTTGGCGGGCAATAGTCTGGAACTGCCCGATCTGCGCTTTCTCAGCTCCGTGGACAACACCCTCGGTGAGCACTTCATCGTTGCCGCCAACAGCGCCGGGCGAGAACTGTTCCGCATTCCAGTGGCCGAGCGCTGCCACAGCGGCTGCCTGCATCCGAACGCGAGCCAGACAGTCATCATGTCGCGCCGTCCCGGAAAAAACCTCTACGTAATCAATATGCTGAACGGCACTCTTGATGCTTTGGTTGAGGCTGGCGACAGTTTCCACTTCTATGGTCACGGGGTATTCAGTCAGGATGGCAGCCGTTTCTACGCCACGGCGAATCATTACCCCAGCGGCGCCGGGCAGATACGGGTTTATGCGGTCGATGATGGTTACCGGCATTTGCAGGACCTGCCCGTAGGCGGCATGGATCCCCATGAACTGCGTCTGCATCCCGATGGACAAAGGCTGGTGGTGGCACTGGGAGGAATCAAGACCCACCCGGATTATGGCCGCATCAAGCTCAACCTGGAGTCCATGCAGCCGGCGCTGATCGTGATGGATCGCGATAGTGGAGAGGTGCTGCAACGCTGCGAGCCCTCCCATCATCAGCTCAGCTGCCACCACCTGGATATCAGTCGCGACGGCATCGTCATCGCCGGCTATCAGTTCGAGGGAGCGAAATGGCAAACCCCGCCCTTGATCGCCCGGCTGGATACCCGCACCGGGGAATTCAGCGAGATCGCTTTCCCGGAGCAGGAGCAGGCGAGCCTGGGTAATTACACGGCCAGCGTGGCGATCAACCCCAATTCATCCATAGCGGCGATTACGGCGCCTCGCGGTGACCACGTCATGCTGCTGGACTACCGTTCCGGGCAGCCCATGGGGTTGGTGTCGGTGCCGGACCCCGGTGGTGTGCTGGCGGAGCGTGACGGCGGCTTTGTGGTGTCATCCGGGCATGGCGGGCTGTACCGGATCCAGGCCTCAGGAGCCGAGCCGGAACTGATTACCCATCACGCCCTGCGCTGGGACAATCATCTCACCCGAGCCTGATGTTCAGCGGCTGGAAACCATGCGTTCTATGCAGCGGCGGGAGTCTTCGGGCAGATGGGTGAATTGGAGGCCAGTCCAGTATTGGCCACCGGCGAGACTCTCGCGGTTCCAGCGACTTTCCGCATCCAGCAGAAATTCGCTGACGCCGTTGAGGTTCATCGGCAGGTTCACCTGCAGCGCCCAGGCCCGATTCAGCTCGATGGGCCGCTCGCTCAGTAGCATCAGCCCCTCGGCGTGAAGATCCACAACACGTCCCAGCAATTCTCCGCTATCAAGATCAAATACCTCCAGGCTGCTGCTCACGTGATGGCGCTCCAGTTTCCGTCTTTCGTTCATGGCTTGCTCTGTCTGGTATATGACCACAAGTGTGGCCCAACTGGGTGATAGCTAAAAGCCATATTCTATTTATTTACGTAAACATTGAAGCGTTTTGTGATGCGTTTGACATATCCGCCTCCGGCTTGCCCCTGCCCTTGACTGCCGACCATAATGTCCGGAGTGATCGGCTCCAATACACAGGCCATCGGCCCGCCATATCGAGGACAAACCATGCGACTCACCCAACTGAGCGTGCTGCTTGGCGCAACCCTACTCAGCGTCCAGGCGCTGGCCCATGACTTCACCGCAGGTGACATTCATGTCATCCATCCCTGGTCACGCGCACTGCCGCCGGTGGCGCCGACTGGCGCTGCCTATCTGGTGTTGGAGAACAAGGGGGACGAGGCGGACCGGTTGCTAGGCGCCAGTTCGCCCGTCGCCGGTCGGGTCGAGTTGCATGAGCATGTCCATCAGGACGGATTGATGAAGATGCAGCAGATCGACAGCGTGGCGATTGCTCCCGGCACCCAGGTGGAGTTCAAGCCGGGCGGCAATCATTTCATGCTGTTCGATCTGCAGCAGTCGCTGGTCGAAGGCGGCAGTTATCCGCTGACCCTGCGTTTCGAACACGCCGGCGAAGTGGAGATTGAAGTCAAGGTAACGGGTGAACCGGCCCCGGACGCACCCGCCAGCCATGACGCCCATAGCCATCATTGAGCGTCACGGCCGCGGCACGCCGGCTCAGTCAGTCCGAGTCGGTGTGCGCATGGTGACGAATTCTTCCGCCGCGGTGGGGTGAATCCCCAGGGTCGCATCGAATACCGCCTTGGTCGCCCCGGCCTTCAGCGCCACTGCCAGCCCCTGGATGAGCTCACCGGCATCTGGCCCCACCATGTGCACGCCCAGCACCCGGTCGGTACTCTGGTCCACCAGCAGTTTCATGAAGCTCTGCTCATCATTGCCCGCCAGCGTGTTGCGCATCGGCCGGAAGCGGCTTTCATAGATATCCAGCTTGTAGCCGTTGGCCCGGGCCTGCTCTTCTGTCAGCCCCAGGGTGGCGATGTTGGGAATGCAGAACACCGCAGTGGCGATATCCGCATAATCCACCGGACGGTATTCCTCCGGCCGATATAGCCGCCGTGCCAGAGCCATACCCTCGGCCAAAGCGACGGGCGTCAGCTGAATGGTATCGGTCACATCGCCAATAGCGAAGATCGCCGGGTCGGTGGTCTGGTAGTCGCCATCAACCTTGATGAAGCCCTTTTCGTCCAGCGTCGCATCGGTATTTTCCAGGCCCAGCCCGTCCAGCTTTGGCCGCCGACCGGTAGCGTAGAGCACCAGATCGGTCTCCAGGTGCTCACCATCCTTGAACTCGACCTGGAGGCTGCCATCGGTCTGTTTTTCGATGCGGGCTACGTCGGCATTGAAACGCAGGTCCAACCCTTTGTTCTGCATCGTCACTACCATGTGGTCGCGCAACCCCTGGTCGAACCCGCGCAGAAACTGTTCTCCGCGATAGGCAAGGCTGGTATCACAGCCCAGGCCATGGAAGATGCTGGCGAATTCGATGGCGATATAGCCACCACCGACGACCAGACAGCGCTTGGGCAACTGGTCGAGGTAGAACACCTCGTTGGAGCTGATGACATGCTCACGGCCGGGAAACTCGGGGATGAACGGCCAGCCGCCGGTGGCGATGAGGATGCGTTCGGCAGTGAAGGTCTTGTCGTCCACCGCAACGGTGTGCGAGTCCAGCAGCCGCGCCCGCCCGTGCACCAGGGTTACCCCGGCGGCGGTGAGCAGGTTGTGATAGATACCGTTGAGCCGGGTGATTTCGGCGTTCTTGTTATCCAGCAGGCGTTGCCAGGTGAAGCTTGGGTCGGCCAGATCCCAGCCATAACCGCGGGCATCGGCGAAATCTTCGGCAAAGTGGGCGGCGTAGGCGAACAATTTTTTCGGCACACAGCCTACGTTCACACAGGTTCCGCCGAGATAGAGCTCCTCGGCTACCGCCACCCGCGCGCCGAAACTGGCTGCCATACGACTGGCACGTACGCCACCTGAGCCGGCGCCGATAACGAAAAGATCAAAATCATAATCCGACATGCTTGCTGTCCTGCAACTGATACGAGCATCACAGCATACCCGATTGACTCATATCGAGTGTGAAACGGCCGGATAGACGTTTTCAATTTCCTGTCGCGATAATGCTCTCCGCTATCCGGGCCGCAGCGGACTGATCAGCCTTGTGCCAGCAGCTCGTCATACTCCTCGTTGTATTGCTCGGCCAGCTCGATTTTCTGGCGGTCGCTCAGCAACTTGCCGGCCATCTGGAAGAACTTCTGCTCTTCTTCCTCCAAATGGTGCAGCACCTTGTCTCCCAGCGCCCGGGCCGTGGTCAGCCAGGCGGAACTGGACATTTCAGTCTCGTCCAGCTTCTCCACCAGCTCGTCCATTTCATGGTGCTCGGCGATGGCGTGGCGGCTCAGATCGACACCGTTTTCATGGGCCATCAGCGGGATATAGAAATAGCGCTCCTCCGCCGTCTCGTGGGCATACAGCTCTTCCTTGAGTTGCTGATAGGCATCCGCCCGCTCCTGAGTGTCGCCGCTGGTGCGCAGCACGGCGTCAACATAGCTGCGCTGCTTGTCATGGCTGATTCGCAATGCTTCAAAGATGGTCATGTGCCGCTCCGTTAAGCTCTGGTAGCCTTTTGACTTAACGCACCGGGTGAAGTTCAGGCAGGCTGATGGCCCGGGCTATGTAAAAAACTGTTACAAACTGGTCAAACCCTTTCATAAGCTGCCCAGCGGGCATACAATACGCGCAGCCTGACGCGAACAACTGTTTAAAAATGTTCCGCGCATATAACCAATAATCAAGCCGTTTCTCCAAGGAGTCCGGCATGCCTGATGCTGTATCGACATTGCCCCACAACTGGGCATTGGCTGCTTTTCTGCTGGGCGTTCTAGGCCTGTGCGCTTTCATGTTGCTGGTTTCCAGCGTGCTGGGCAGCAAAGCCTGGGGACGGAGCAAGAACGAACCCTTCGAGTCCGGTATCGTCGGCACGGGTGATACCCGCCTGCGCTTCTCTGCCAAATTCTATCTGGTCGCGATGCTCTTCGTGATCTTCGACGTTGAAGCCCTATTCCTGTTCGCATGGGCCGTCTCGGTACGCGAAAGCGGCTGGGCCGGTTTCATCGGAGCCTCTATCTTTATTTCAATTCTAGTTGCGGGTCTTGTCTACGAAGCGTCTATCGGTGCCCTTGATTGGTCACCGGCAGGCCGTCGCAGGAGGCAGGCGAAGCTAAAATGAGGCTTTTAACATGCAATATGAACTTGTTCGGATCGATCCGGATGCCGTCAATGACGAGTATCCCATCGGTACCAGGGAGACTGTTGACGATCAACTACTGAAAGACCAGGTTCACCGCAACATCTTCATGGGCAAACTGGAAGATGTGCTCAGCGGCGCGGTGAACTGGGGACGCAAGAACTCTCTCTGGCCTTACAACTTCGGTCTCTCCTGCTGCTATGTGGAGATGACCACTGCTTTCACCGCACCGCATGACATCGCGCGCTTTGGTGCGGAAGTCATTCGTGCCTCACCGCGCCAGGCGGACTTCATGGTCATCGCCGGCACCTGCTTCGTCAAGATGGCGCCGGTCATCCAGCGTCTGTACGAACAAATGCTCGAGCCCAAGTGGGTCATCTCCATGGGCGCCTGCGCCAACTCCGGCGGTATGTATGACATCTATTCGGTCGTCCAGGGCGTGGACAAATTCCTGCCCGTGGATGTCTACATCCCCGGCTGCCCGCCCCGTCCCGAAGCCTTCCTGCAGGGCTTGATGCTTTTGCAGGATTCCATCGGCAAGGAGCGCCGCCCGCTATCCTGGGTTGTCGGCGATCAAGGAGTCTATCGAGCGGACATGCCGGTGCAGCGCGAGGAAAATCGCGAGCGCCGCATTCAGGTTACCAACCTGCGCTCCCCAGACGACGTGTGAATTGCGGCCTGTGGCCCGACATCACCGCCTTACCTCACCGTTGACCGATAGCGATGCAAAATAATGACTGCAGACCAGGCGCTGTACATACCTCCATACCAGGCTGACGACCAGCGGGTCATCGCCGAGCTGACCTCGCATTTCGGGGCAGCCGCTTTCACCATCCAGCCCACGCGTACCGGCATGCCGGTCGTCTGGGTTGGCCGCGAGCAGTTGATCGCGGTACTGCAATTCCTGCGGCAACTGCCGCAACCCTACGTCATGCTGTACGACCTGCATGGCATGGACGAACGTCTGCGCACCCACCGCCAGGGTTTGCCGGCAGCCGATTTCAGCGTGTTCTACCACTTGATGTCACTGGAGCGTAACAGCGATGTGATGATCAAGGTGGCCTTGAAAGAAGGCGATCTCAACCTACCCACCGCCTCTACCGTCTGGCCCAACGCCGATTGGTACGAACGCGAAGTCTGGGACATGTATGGCATCAACTTCGAGGGCCATCCGCGGCTGACCCGCCTGCTGATGCCCTCGACCTGGGAAGGCCATCCGCTGCGCAAGGATTATCCGGCACGCGCCACCGAGTTCGACCCCTTCGCTCTCACCGCCGCCCGCCAGGACGCCGAGCAGGAAGCCCTGCGCTTCAATCCGGAAGACTGGGGCATGAAACGGGGCGGCGAGCATGAAGACTTCATGTTCCTCAACCTCGGCCCGAACCACCCTTCGGCCCACGGTGCCTTCCGTATCATCCTGCAGCTGGATGGCGAAGAGATCGTAGACTGCGTACCGGACATCGGCTATCACCACCGCGGTGCGGAAAAGATGGCCGAGCGCCAGAGCTGGCACAGCTTCATTCCCTATACCGACCGTATCGACTACCTGGGCGGGGTGATGAACAACCTGCCCTATGTACTGGCGGTGGAAAAGCTCGCCGGCATTACCGTGCCGCAGCGGGTCGACGTGATCCGCATCATGATGGCCGAGTTCTTCCGGATCCAGAATCACCTGCTGTATCTGGGCACCTATATCCAGGACGTCGGCGCCATGACGCCGGTGTTCTTCACCTTCACCGACCGCCAACGCGCCTACAAGGTGATCGAGGCGATCACCGGCTTCCGCATGCACCCGGCCTGGTATCGCATCGGTGGCGTGGCCCATGACCTGCCGAACGGCTGGGACCGCCTGGTCCGCGAATTCCTCGACTGGATGCCCAAGCGCCTGAACGAGTATGAAAAGGCCGCGCTGAAGAACAGCATCCTGATCGGTCGGACCAAGGGCGTGGCGGACTACAACACCAGGGAAGCGCTGGAATGGGGCGTGACTGGCGCCGGCCTGCGCGCTACCGGTTGCGATTTCGATATCCGCAAGGCCCGCCCCTACTCCGGCTACGAGAACTTCGAGTTCGAGGTGCCGCTGGCAGTCAATGGCGACGCCTACGATCGTTGCATGGTCAAGATGGGCGAAATGCGCGAGAGCCTGAAGATCATCGAGCAGTGCCTGAACAACATGCCCGAAGGCCCGTACAAGGCGGATCACCCGCTGACCACGCCGCCGCCAAAAGAGCGCACGCTGGAGCACATCGAAACGCTGATCACGCACTTCCTGCAGGTGTCCTGGGGTCCGGTGATGCCGGCCAACGAGTCGTTCCAGATGATCGAGGCGACCAAGGGCATCAACAGCTACTACCTGACCAGTGACGGCAGCACCATGAGCTACCGCACGCGCATCCGCACGCCCAGCTTCCCACACCTGCAGCAGATCCCTTCGGTGATCCGCGGCAGTATGGTGTCGGACCTGATCGCCTATCTGGGCAGTATCGACTTCGTTATGGCTGACGTGGACCGCTGATTATGACTACGTTGATTAAGACTGATCGTTTCACTCTCAGTGATGCCGAACGCGCGGCCATCGAACATGAGATGCACCACTATGAGGACCCGCGTGCGGCCTCGATCGAAGCGCTGAAGATCGTTCAGCAGGCCCGCGGCTGGGTGCCGGATGGCGCTGCCGACGCCATTGGCGAGGTGCTTGGTATTCCCGCCAGTGACGTCGAAGGTGTAGCCACCTTCTACAGCCAGATATTCCGCCAGCCGGTAGGCCGCCACATCATCCGTGTTTGCGACAGCATGACCTGCTATATCGGCGGCCATGAGAACGTTCTCGGCGGCATCCAGAGTCAGCTGGGCATCGGGCCGGGGCAGACCACCGCGGATAATCGCTTCACCCTGCTGCCGGTGTGCTGCCTGGGCAACTGCGACAAGGCGCCGGCGCTGATGATCGATGACGACACCTTCGGCGATGTCACCGCAGAAGGCGTGGCCGCACTGCTGGAGGCCTACCCATGAAGACGCTTGCTTCGTTCGGTCCCGCCAACCGCATTGCGCGCACGGAAGAAACCCACCCGCTGATCTGGCGCCTGCGTGATGATGGCCAGCCGGTGTGGCTGGAAGAATACCAACAGAAGAACGGTTACGCCGCGGCCCGCAAGGCGCTGCTGGACATGGCCCAGGCCGATATCGTCGGCACCGTGAAAGACTCAGGCCTCAAGGGCCGTGGCGGCGCCGGTTTTCCTACCGGGGTGAAGTGGAGCCTGATGCCGGCGGACGAATCATTGAACATCCGTTACCTGCTGTGCAACGCCGACGAGATGGAGCCCAACACCTGGAAGGACCGGATGTTGATGGAGCAGCTGCCGCACCTGCTGATCGAAGGCATGCTGATCTCGGCCCGGGCGCTCAAGGCCTACCGGGGCTATATCTTC
>DXBL01000283.1 GCA_019116555.1 Candidatus Pseudomonas excrementavium | reverse complement strand
CCAGCCTGGCCGAACGCATCGCCCGGCGCGAAGCGCAACTGGGGCGGGCTGTCGGTAACGACGACCTGGAGCCGGTGAACCTGGAGATGCTGGAATGGGGACGACAGGTCAGCGCAGTGGACTACATGGGCGCCCAGGAGGGGCTGCGCCAGACCGCTCGAGACATGGCCCGCTTCATGGAAGGTTTCGATCTGGTCCTCAGCCCGACCATGACCTGGGCCCCGCCGCCGCTGGGCGTGGTCGACATGGACCTGCCGCTGCAGGAGTTCGGCCCGCTGGCCACCCGCAGCTCGGTGTTCACCGTGCTGTACAACATCACCGGTCAGCCGGCCATGTCGGTGCCGCTGTACTGGAGTACCGAGGGGCTGCCGATCGGGGTGATGTTCGCCGGGCGCTTCGGCGCCGAGCGTACCCTGCTGCGGCTGGCCGGCCAGTTGGAGCAGGCACGCCCCTGGTTCGACCGCCTGCCACCGGTCTGAGGCCGGCGCTGTGCATGCTTTACCCGCTACCCGGCCGGCAGCCATGCGGCCAGCCGGGCCTACTACAGTCATGACAGGAGTTTACCCATGCCCATTACCGCCGTTACCGGCGCCGCCTCCGGAATAGGCGCCGCGCTGTGCCAGCAACTGCGTGAAGCCGGACACCAGGTGATCGGTATCGATCGCGCCAACAGCGACATCAATGCCGATCTTTCCACCCCGCAAGGCCGTCAGCAGGCGGTGAACGAAGTGCTCGAACGCTGCAATGGTGTGCTCGATCACCTGGTGCTGTGCGCCGGTGTGGGAATTACCGCGCCCAACTGCGGCCTGATACTGGCGGTCAACTATTTTGCCGTGAGCAGCCTGCTCGACGGGCTGGCCGATGCGCTTGGCAAGGGCAGCCAGCCGTCGGCGGTGGTGGTCGGTTCGGTCGCCTCGGTGCAGCCGGGTGGCGACCAGCAACCGATCGTCGAGCTGATGCTGGGCGGTGACGAGGCGGCAGCGTTGGAACTGGCCAACCGGGAAGTCTCGCCGAGCCTGGCCTATGCCGGTTCCAAGTACGCGGTCAGCGTGCTGGTGCGTCGCAAGGTGCACGAGTGGGCCAAGCGCCGTGTACGGCTCAATGTGGTTGCCCCGGGTGTGGTCGAGACGCCGTTGTACCAGGCCTCCACCGAAGATCCACGGTACGGCGAGGCAACCCGCAATTTCGTCGCTCCGCTGGGCCGTGGCAGCCAGCCGCAGGAGCTGGCCGAGGTGATCCGCTTTCTGCTATCGCCCCAGGCCAGCTTCATCCATGGCACGGTACTGTTCGCCGATGGCGGGATGGATGCGATGATGCGTCCGAGCCGCTTCTGAACGGACCAGGTCGATGCTGAGGCTGGTGGCGATACTACCGGCCAGGGGTATAGCGCTCTAACCAGAATAATAGCGGGGCTTCTAGTAAATGGAGTGGCAGGGCGCTCTCACACTGACGACACTCTTCGCTGTCCTGTCGGTCTTGATTCTGACTCGTCTTTCGGCCGATATGGTACTCATGTCGGCCCTCGCGTTCCTGTTGATCACCGGCGTTCTCGACCCTGCCCAGACCCTGGGCGGCTTCGCCAATCCCGGTGTCATTACCATCGCTACGCTATATGTGGTCGCGGCAGGGCTGAAGGAGACCGGGGCGGTGCAATGGATCGCCCGGCACCTGCTGGGCCATCCCGCATCGGCCAGGGGTGCCCAGCTGCGGATGATAATGCCGACAGGCATTCTCAGTGCCTTCATGAACAACACCGCGGTGGTGGCCATGTTCATTCCAGCGATCCAGGATTGGGGGCAACGGCTGGGTATACCTGCGTCCAAGCTGTTATTGCCGTTGAGCTACGCTGCCATCTTGGGCGGCACCTGCACGCTGATCGGAACCAGTACCAACCTGGTAGTGGATGGCATGCTGCAATCCCAGGCCGGTATCCGTCTGGGCCTGTTCGACATCGCCTGGGTCGGGGTACCTCTGTTGGTGATAGGGGGAGGTTTCCTGGTGCTGTTCAGCTCCCGTCTATTGCCTGATCGTGCCGGGGCCAGCGAGGACCTGAATCAGGTTCGTGAGTACGGGGTGGAAGTCGAGGTCGTGGCCCCAGGCCCTCTGGTCGGCAAGACCATTACCGAGGCCGGGCTACGCGCGCTGAATTTTGGTTATTTGGCTGAAATCGACCGTGGCGGACGTTTGATAACCGCGGTTGAGCCGAGCCGGGTGCTGGAAGGGGGCGATCGTTTGCAATTCATCGGTGCTCCGGAATGTGCCAGCGAATTACGCCGTATTCAGGGGCTGCGTCCGGCCAATGGCAATGTTCACAAACTGGCTGTGGCCAATCACCAGCGCTGTCTGGTTGAGGTGGTCCTGGGGCCGGAGTTCCCGGCGCTGGGCCAGACCATTCGCGACAGTCGTTTCCGAACACGCTTCAATGCGGTGATCTTTTCCCTGTCCCGCGAAGGCAGGCGTGTGCCGGGGAAGTTGGGGGACATCACCTTCCAGCTGGGCGATACCCTGCTGCTGGAAGCCAGTGAGCAGTTCGTCGAGCAGTACCGCTTCCGGCGTGATTTTCTGCTGGTCAGCGCCTTGAATGATTCGACGCCGCCGGATTTTCCCAAGGCGCCCAGGGCGCTGGTTATTCTCGGGCTCATGGTGGTGGCCAGCGCCTCCGGACTGTTGCCGATCATGGAGGCGGCTTTCCTGGCTGCTGGCGCGATGATAGTGACAGGCTGCATTACCGCCAGTCGAGCCCGCAGCAGTGTTGACCTGCCGGTACTGGTGGTTATCGCGGCATCCTTTGCCCTGGGTACTGCCATGACCGTGACCGGGGCGGCCAGCTGGATTGCCGATAACCTCCTTGGCGATGCGCAGATATCACCCTGGCTGGCCCTGCTGCTGGTTTATGTGCTGACGGGTATATTCACCGAGGTGATCACCAACAATGCCGCGGCAGTGCTGATGTTCCCCATTGCCGTGGCCGTGGCTGAGCAGTTGGGAGTCAGCCTGCTGCCCTTCGCCATTGCAGTGATGTTTTCTGCCTCGGCCTCTTTCATTACTCCCCTGGGCTATCAGACCAACTTCATGGTGTATGGCCCGGGGCGCTACAGGTTCGTCGATTACCTGAGAATCGGGGTGCCATTGAATGTACTGGCTGGTGCTGTCGCAGTGTTGCTGATTCCCCAGGTCTGGCCCTTTCACTTGCCCGAGCTGATGCCATAATCCCGTGCCTCGACAACCCCGGGCGGCATACCCTACGCCGTTTGCAATGCCGGCTGAGGGGCGAATGCCTGCTGCCGGTATAGCTGCAGTAGCAGGAACATGGGTATCAGCAGACTCAGGTGCACCAGCAGCAGGGCATGGCGCAGCGACTCGGT
>DXBL01000002.1 GCA_019116555.1 Candidatus Pseudomonas excrementavium | reverse complement strand
GGTGGCGCGGTCGGTGCAGCTGATTCGGGTTGGGGCTGCGGCTGAGATTGTGGCTGGGACGCAGGTGCTGCCACCGGCTCCGGCGCCGCGACGACTTCTGGCGCCTCGACGGGCATCTGCTCCGGCATGGCGATCGGTTCGGGCAGATCGTTGGCATCGGCGATGCCCGGTGGCGCTGTCGGCTCGCCGTCATTGACGACCGTGGGGGACGCCGGCTCGGCATCCGGATCCTGCAGGATGCGTTCAAGCGGGTCTGCGGCATCGTCGCTGGGCATCTGCAATACCGGACCATCAGCACCGCTCACATCCACGGTGGCAACCTGATCAGGCAGGTTGAGGACGGTGCGAGTGGCTTCCGGCTCATCGCCGCCCATCATCCAGGCGATAGCGACCCCGATCCCCACCAATACCAGGGCGACCAGCGAACGCAGCGGCAACACTGCACCCTTGGCCCGGCGCGAGGCTATCGGCCGCGCCGGCTCGATCGCATCGATCATTATTTTCCTGGCGACATCATTGATGTTTCCTGGCCAGCCCCCGCTTTGCCGATGGATCTGATCTATCTGCTCGTCATCGAGCAGTTCGATGCCCTGGCCCGCCGCTTCCAGGCGTTGTCCAAGGTAGTCGCGGGTCTCCTCCAGATTGAAGGGAGCCAGCTCGACGAGCTGCAACCAGACCCGATCTGCCGGCATATCCACGGTCGCCAGCAGGTCGGCAATGCTGTCATCGGCAAACAGAAAGACCCGCGGGGCGGCTCGCCCGCCGGACTGACTGAGATCGGCCAGCAACTGCACCGCCTCGCTGTCCAGGCAATGGGCATCATCTACCACCAGATACAGCTGCAGGCCGGTAGCATGCAGCTGCTCGGTGCGCTCGCGCAGCGCATGGGTATCCGTCACGTTCAGCGCCTGGCAGAGGAAACGCGTCAGCGCTGGCGCATCGGCAGTATCACGCCCCGAAGTGACGATGCACTGCACATTGTCCTTGTTGCAACTGGCAACCAGCGCCTGACGCAACAGGGTCTTGCCGGCGCCGGTCGGACCGACCACCACCTGCACCTGCTCGGAGAAATGCGCCATGTGATGCAACTGCGCCAACACCGGCTTGCGCTTGGGTGTAAAAAAGCGAAATCCCGGTGTCCGCCCGGCGAAGGGATCATGTTGCAGCTGGTAATGACTGAGAAAATCCTCTGTTGCGCTCAAGTCGCTCATATCTGCTTCCGGTTGATCAATCATCGGCCAGCCACCGCCAGAACGGAGTGCAGGGCCTGCTTATCGAAATCCGCGGTGACGACCGCCTCGCCCAGGCGCTTCAGCAACACCAGGCGCAATTGTCCATCCAGCACTTTCTTGTCCACCGCCATGAGGCGGGTAAAATCCTCGGCCTGCATATCGGCCGGCGGCGTGACCGGCAACCCGGCGGCGGCGACCAGCGCAATGCAGCGCTGCTCTTCGTCTGCCGTCAGCCAGCCGAGCGCGCGCGACAGCTGTAATGCCATGACCATGCCGGCGCCTACCGCTTCGCCGTGCAGCCATGCGCCGTAACCCTGGTGGGCTTCGATTGCGTGACCGAAGGTGTGGCCCAGATTGAGAATGGCCCGGATCCCCCCCTCACGCTCGTCCGCCGCCACCACCTCAGCCTTGATGGCGCAGGAGCGGGCGATTGCTTCGGTCACCAGCTGTGGGTCCAGGGCGAGCAACGCCGGCATGTTCTGCTCCAGCCAGTCAAGGAAGGCACTGTCGCGAATCAGGCCGTACTTGATGATCTCCGCCAAACCGGCACTGACCTCCCGTGCCGGCAAGGTGCGCAGGCTGTCGGTATCGATAAGCACCGCCTGGGGCTGATAGAAGGCGCCGATCATGTTCTTGCCGGCGGGATGGTTGATCCCGGTCTTGCCGCCCACCGAGGAGTCCACCTGGGACAGCAGGGTGGTGGGAATCTGGATGAAGTCGACGCCACGCTGATAACAGGCAGCGGCGAAGCCGGTCATGTCGCCGATTACCCCGCCGCCCAAGGCGATGAGAGTGGTGCGCCGGTCGTGCCGCGCAGTGAGCAGGGCGTCGAAGATCTGCTGCAGCGTCGCCCAGTTCTTGAAGGCCTCCCCGGTAGGCAGCACCACCGGCAGCACCGCATAGTCGGCCAGGGTGCGGGTCAGACGCTCCAGGTACAGCGGGGCAACGGTATCATCGGTGACGATGCAGACCTGGCGGCCGGCAATATGCGGAGCCAGCAGTTCCACGCGATCAAGCAGGCCGCTGCCGATATGGATGGGGTAACTGCGATCATCGAGATTAACGGTCAATTGCTGCATGAAACTCCCCATAGGATCGGTTGCCCCTGAAACCCGCAAGGATACATCAGTCCCGGTATCTGCGCATGCAGCCGTCAATGAGAAGCACTAGCTACCCATGCGGGGATGCCAGGATTGCTGGCGCTACTCCAGTTCCCGCTCCAGTTGCGCCATGATGGTGTTGACCACCACCTTGGGGCCGCGCTGGTCGGTATCGATGGTGAGGTGGGCAATCTCCCGATACAGCGGATCGCGGCGAGCCATCAACTCGCGCAAGACCTTTTCCGGGTCAGCCGTCTGCAGCAACGGTCGCTGGCGATCCTTGCTGGTGCGTTGCAATTGCTGGTCGACGCTGGT
>DXBL01000282.1 GCA_019116555.1 Candidatus Pseudomonas excrementavium | reverse complement strand
GGGCCTAGCCCTCCATATCCTCCAACTCAGCCCAGCGCTCCAGCGCCTGGTCCAGCTCACTCTGCTTGCTTTCCATGGACTCGAGCACCGGTGCAGTCTGCTCATGGGGCTGCAGATAGAACTCGGGATCGTTGACCTGTTGCTGCAGGGCTTCGAGCTCGGCTTCGAGTTTTTCCAGCAGCGCCGGCAAGGCATCCAGCTCCCGCTGCAGTTTGTAGCTCAGCTTGGCCTTGGGTGCCGGAGCGGGCGCTGCCTTGGCCGGCTCAGGCTCGACCCCGGCGGATTCGACCGGCTCGACCACATCATCGCCCCACTCCGCCAGCAACTCGACCTTGCCACCCTGACGCAGCCAGTCGGCATAGCCACCCACGTACTCACGGACATTGCCGTGCCCTTCGAATACCAGGCTGCTGGTAACCACGTTATCCAGAAATGCCCGGTCGTGACTGACCAGCAGTACGGTGCCATCGAAGCCGGCCAGCACTTCTTCCAGCAGTTCGAGGGTTTCCACGTCCAGGTCGTTGGTCGGTTCGTCCAGCACCAGCACGTTGGCGGGCTTGCTGAACAAGCGCGCCAGCAGCAATCGCGCCCGCTCACCCCCGGACAACGCCTTGACCGGGGTGCGGGTACGCTCGGGCGAGAACAGGAAGTCGCCCAGATAGCTGATCACATGCCGGCGTTCGCCATTGATCTCGATGAAATCGCGCCCCTCGGAGAGGTTGTCGATCACTGTCTTTTCCAGATCCAGCTGGCCACGCAGCTGGTCGAAGTAGGCCACTTCCAGCTTGGTACCGTGCTTGATCGTGCCGCTGGTGGGCTCGAGCTGGCCGAGCATCAGCTTCAACAAGGTGCTTTTGCCGGAGCCGTTGTTGCCAATCAGGCCAATACGGTCACCACGCAGGACATTGGTGGTGAGGTTGCGCACCAGTGGGCGCTGACCCGGCCAGGCGAAACTGACCTGGTCCAGCTCGATAACGCGCTTGCCCGAGGCATCGGCCGTTTCCATCTGGAAACTGGCCTTGCCTTGCCGCTCGACGCGCCGGGCGCGCTCCTCGCGCATGGCCTTCAAGGCGCGCACCCGACCTTCGTTGCGGGTACGCCGCGCCTTGATACCCTGGCGGATCCACACCTCTTCCTGCGCCAGTTTCTTGTCGAACAGCGCATTGGCCGTGGCTTCCGCCGCCAGCTGCTGCTCCTTGTGTTCAAGAAAGCTGCGGTAGTCGCCCTGCCAGTCGATCAACTGGCCGCGATCCAGTTCCATGATGCGCGTGGCCAGCGCCTGCAGGAACTGACGGTCGTGGGTGATGAACAACACCGCGCCGCGGAATTCCAGCAGCACCTGTTCCAGCCAGGCGATGGTATGAATGTCCAGGTGGTTGGTCGGCTCGTCGAGCAGCAATACGTCGGGCTCACCGACCAGCGCCTGGGCCAGCAGCACCCGGCGACGCCAGCCACCGGACAGCTCGGCCATGGTTTTTTCAGCCGGCAGGCCCAGGCGTGTCAGGGTCGTTTCAACCAGTTGGTTCAGACGCCAGCCATCCTTCGATTCGAGCTGACCCTGCACCTTCTCCAGCTGCGCCAGCTCCGCTTCACCCATCTCGCCATGCACCAGGCGGTGATATTCGGCCAGCAGCTCGCCGACGCCTTCGAGACCTGCGGCGACCACGTCATATACCTTCATCTGCCCCGCTTCAGGCAGTTCCTGGGGCAACTGGCCGATTTTCAGCCCCGGCGCGAACCACAGCTCGCCCTCGTCCGCCGGCTGCTCGCCGGTGACCAGCCGGAACAGGCTGGACTTGCCGGCCCCATTGCGGCCGATCAGGCAGACCCGCTCGCCACGATCAAGTTGGAAGCTGACCTTGTCGAGCAGCGGATTGAGACCGTAGGCCAGGGAAACATCGGTAAAGGAAAGCAGCGCCATATCACACCTTTTGAGCAATCAGGTCGGCATTCTACCTGCCGCCGACCGCAGCTGCATATTTATTGCCGTTCACAGCTTTGAAGCCCCTTGGCAAACAGCTAAGCTGGGAGCATAAGCCCGCCACGGGCGCCTTCGAAAACAATGGTTTGCGCCCACCCGGGCAGGATGGTCAATGCGTCACCTCGTGAAAAAATATGTTGCCAGATCCGCCGGCCTGCTATGCAGCTTGCTCATGTTGACCAGCCTGCCCGCGCAGGCCGATCGCCTCAGCGACCAACGACGCCAGTATGACCAGGCCCAGAGCGCTCTGGCGCGGGGCGATAATGCAGAATTTCAACGCCTGAAAGCGGGCCTGGGCGACTACCCCCTGTATCCCTACCTGTTGCTGAACTCGTTGCGCAAGCGCCTCGACCATGCGCCGCATCAGGAAGTCGAACAGTTTCTCACCGCCCATGGTGACCTGCCCACGGCGCGCGGGCTGAAACAGGACTGGCTCCAACGTCTGGCCAAGGAACAGGAGTGGGAACGGCTGCGTCGCCATGTGGATGCCGATTCGCTCACCGCCGAGCTGGAATGTCCACTGGTCATGCAGACATGGCGTGAAGGTCGTATCGAACAGGCGATGCAGCGTACCCGCGAGCTGTGGACCGTGGGCAAGTCCCAGCCCGACATCTGCGATCCGCTGTTTCAGCGCTGGATGAATGCCGGCGGCCTGACCGAAGAAGTCGCCTGGGAGCGCATCCGCGAGGCCTTGCTGTACCGCCAGGACGGCCTGGCCAAGTATCTGACCCGGTATATGCCGACCCAGACCGCCCTGGCAGAACGTTTCGTCGCCACCGCCAGCAATCCCAAGCTGCTCAACCAGTTCAGCCGCTATCAGCCGGGGGCCGGCCAGCCCCAGGATAAGCTCACCGAAATGGTAACCGTCGCGCTGCGCCGCCTCGGCCGGGACGATCCTGACGCCGCCCTCGCCCTATGGCCGCACTATCAGCAGTTGCCGTTCACTGAAGAGCAGCGCCTGGCGCTGACTCGGGATATCGGCGTGCGTCTGGCGCGCCGGCATCAGCCGGAAGCATTGGCGTTCATGGCGGCCAATGACCCGCAGATGAAGGACGACACCATCACCGAATGGCGTGCCCGGCTCGCCCTGCGCACCGGTCGTTGGCACGCCGTGCAGGATCTGACCCGCAGCATGCCCGACCATCTGCAGGAGCACAGCCGCTGGCGTTACTGGCAGCTGCGCAGCGCCCAATTGGCCGACTCGGGCACGGGCGACCTGCTGAGCGACTATGCGCAACTGGCGGGGGAACGGGATTTCTACGGATTTCTCGCCGCCGAGCGCAGCCGTCAGCCCTATGCCACCAATCACCAGTCGGTGCCCATCGACCCACGCGCCGCGGCCCGGGTGCAGGCCACCGCCGGTATAATCCGCGCCCGGGAATTCTTTGCCCGCGGTGAGTATGTCAATGCCCGCCGCGAGTGGTATCACGCCGAGCGGCTGTTCAGCCGCGAGGAGTTGATCGCCCAGGCCGCACTGGCGCGTCAGATGGATTGGTATTTTCCGGCGATTCGCGGCATCAGCAAGGCGCAGCACTGGGATGATCTGGAGATCCGTTTCCCGCTGGCCTACCGCGAACCCATCGTCGAACAGGCCCGGTTACGCCAGCTCAATTCCACCTGGGTGTATGCCATTACGCGCCAGGAAAGCGGCTTCATGACCGACGCCCGCTCCCATGCCGGCGCACTGGGATTGATGCAACTGATGCCGGCCACCGCCCGGGAAACGGCGCGGCGCTATGACATCCCGCTGGGCAATACCAATGATGTGCTGTTGCCCGAACGCAATATTGCCCTCGGCACCGCCTACCTGTCCCAGCTGTATGACCTGTTCGAAGGCAACCGGGTGCTCGCCTCGGCCGCCTACAACGCCGGCCCCGGCCGCGTACGTCAGTGGACCCGCGACATGCCGGCCTTGCCTTCGGATATCTGGATCGAAACCATCCCCTTCGACGAGACCCGCAACTATGTGCAGAGCGTGTTGACCTACGGGGTGATCTACGGAGAGAAGCTGGGCATAAAACAGTCGGTGATGGAGCAGCACGAACGCTACGTGGAGTGACGTGGCGCATTACCACCGCGGCAAACATTGTGGGAGCGGGCTTGCCCGCGAATGCACCTGGCAGAAAAACTTCGCGGCCAAGGCCGCTCCCACAAAGTGAATTGTCCCAATGAAGCAGGGCCAGCGGTGATCATTCTCAGTTTGGGCAATAGCCGGCGCAGCAGCCATTGCCCAAGCCCTCTACCGATAATCAGTAGTAAGCGTTCTCGGTAACGGAGTGGTCGGTCACATCACGCACGCCGGTGAGCTCCGGAATCCGTGCAATCAGGGTTTTCTCCACCCCTTCCTTAAGAGTCACGTCAACCATGCCACACCCCTGGCAACCGCCCCCGAACTGCAGTACGGCAATACCGCCGTCCACCACATCGATCAGCTTGATCTCGCCGCCATGACTTGCCAGGCCAGGGTTGATCTCGGTCTGCAGCAGGTAGTTGATGCGGTCGTTCAGCGGGCTGTCGTCATTGACCATGGGCACCTTGGCGTTGGGTGCCTTGATGGTCAACTGGCCACCCATACGGTCGGTAGCGTAGTCGACTACCGCATCTTCCAGGAAAGGCTCGCTGGTCGCATCGACCCACACGCGGAAGGCTTCCAGCGCGATGACGGTATCTTCGGGCTTTTCTTCACCGGGTTTGCAATAGGCGATGCAGGTTTCGGCATAGGGCGTACCGGGCTGGGTGATGAACACACGGATACCGATGCCGTCGGTGTCCTGCTTGGATAACAACTCCGCCAGATAGCTCTGGGCAGCCTCGGTAAGGTGAATGCCTGCCATGAAATGCCTCGTGTTCGATGACTTGATGCGACATAGTGTACGGGATACCCGCCCGCGAATAAAGTCCCACTGTTTTACTTGGTTATTATTCTCCTACCGGTTCAGGTGTCTCCCCAGATGGCTGTAATCCACGGTCTGGCGGCCTCGGTAGCCATCTGCTTGAATCAAATGAATGATGGCCTTGAGCAGCTTTCATCCAGCGTACCGTCGCCTTCTGATAGACTGGCCCGTTTATTCATCCCTGTTTCCCGGAGTTCCCATGTCTGACCTGACTGCCCGCCTGACCGCTCTGAATGAGGCCTTGCGCCAGCGCATTCTGATACTCGACGGTGGCATGGGCACCATGATCCAGAGCTACCGGCTGGAAGAGTCGGACTTTCGCGGCGAGCGCTTTGCCGACTGGCCGCGGGATCTCAAGGGCAACAACGACCTGCTGATCCTGACCCGTCCCGACGCCATCGCTGCCATCGAAAAGGCCTACCTGGATGCCGGCGCGGACATCATCGAGACCAACACTTTCAACTCCACCCGCGTCTCCCAGGCTGATTACGGCATGGAAGAGCTGGCCTATGAGCTGAACCTGGAGGGTGCGCGCCTGGCCCGTCGGGTGTGCGATGAGAAGACCGCTGAAACGCCGGACCGCCCGCGCTTCGTCGCCGGCGTGCTCGGGCCGACCAGCCGTACCTGCTCCCTGTCCCCCGACGTGAACAACCCCGGGTACCGCAATATCACCTTCGATGCCCTGGTAGAGAACTACAGCGAGGCCACGCGTGGCCTGATCGAAGGCGGCGCGGACCTGATCATGGTCGAGACCATCTTCGACACCCTCAACGCCAAGGCGGCGATCTTTGCCGTGCAGGGTGTATTCGAGGAACTGGGTGTGGAATTGCCGATCATGATTTCCGGCACCATCACCGATGCCTCCGGCCGTACCCTGTCGGGCCAGACCACCGAAGCCTTCTGGAACTCGGTGCGCCATGCCAAGCCTATTTCCGTTGGTCTGAACTGCGCACTGGGCCCAAAGGAGCTGCGTCCCTATCTGGAAGAGCTGGCGGGCAAGGCCGATACCTACGTCTCCGCGCACCCCAACGCGGGCCTGCCCAATGCCTTCGGTGAATATGATGAGTCACCGGAAGACATGGCCGCCATCGTCGGTGAATTCGCCGCCTCCGGCTTCTTGAACATTGTCGGCGGCTGCTGCGGTACCACGCCCGCCCACATCGAGGCCATCGCCAATGCGGTGAGCAGCCATCCGCCGCGGTCGATCCCGGAGATTCCCAAGGCTTGCCGCCTGTCGGGTCTGGAGCCGTTCACCATCGACCGCAACTCGCTGTTCGTCAACGTCGGCGAGCGCACCAACATCACCGGCAGCGCCAAATTCGCCCGGCTGATCCGCGAAGACAACTACACCGAAGCCCTGGAAGTCGCCCTGCAGCAGGTAGAAGCCGGCGCCCAGG
>DXBL01000281.1 GCA_019116555.1 Candidatus Pseudomonas excrementavium | reverse complement strand
CTGTCCTCGCGCGGATCAACCGTAATCGCACCCGCGCGAACGATGATATCGCCAGCCTGGTGGGCCTGAGCGATGGAAGCAGCCAGCAGAGCGGGGGCGAGCAGCAGGCCGAGGGTGATTCTGGATAGGGTGCGCGACATTCAAATGTCTCCTTGGTGTCTTGATGGGACTACTCTAGGCGCGCCGGTCGAATCATTTATTGATCTGGAGCAATTGTTCGGGCCGAGCTATTGCGACAGGATGCCGCGGTTGAATTCTGCGAGCGGGAAGATGATAATGCTTCTCTTTTGTGGCGAAGCTATACAGCCTCGTCATGCCCCCTGGGAGGAACTGGATGAGAGCGGTTTGGATATTCTTGCTGGCAGGGCTGCTGCCGGCCATGGCGCTGGCGCAGGGCGCGGCGGATAGCGCGCTGGCAGAAGGGGAAGCCTTGATGACCGAGGCGCAGCGCTCCCAGCAGCGTATCGATCAGCTTGACGACGCCACGCGTGAGGCCCTGAGCAGCTACCGCCAGGCGATTCAGCAGAAAGACCAACTGGCTGAATACAACGCGCAGTTGAGCAAGATGGTCGAATCCCAGCGTAGTGAATTGGCAGACCTGCAAGCTCAATTGGCGACCATCGAGGAGACCCAGGCCGAAGTGGTACCGATGCTGCAACGCATGGTCCGATCGCTCGAACAGTTCATCGAACTGGATCTGCCGTTCCTGGAAGATGAGCGGGCTGACCGGCTGGCGCAACTCCAGGCGCTGATGATCCGCCCGGAAGTCACGGTCGCGGAGAAATATCGCCGGGTGCTCGAAGCCTACCAGATCGAAAGCGACTACGGCCGCACCCTGGAAGCCTGGCGCGGCGCCCTGGAAATCGATGGCAGCCAGCGCGTGGTGGAGTTTCTGCGGTTGGGCCGACTGGCGCTGTTCTACCAGAGCCTCGATGGCCACCTTCAGGGTTATTGGAATGCCGAAGCCCGGCAATGGCAACCGCTGCCCGCCGGCTATCACCGCACCCTGGCGCAGGGTTTGAGAATTGCCCGCCAGCAGCAGACGCCGGTGATGCTGCGTTTGCCCCTGCCGCCGGTCAGTGAACAGGGAGCTGCACAATGAAACGTCTATTGATCGCCCTTGCGATGGTGCTGAGCAGTCCGCTGATCCTCGCCCAACCCGCCTCCCTCGACCAATTGCTGCAGGATATCCGCGAGATCCGCAGCAGTGAGCAGGCTGCCATGCGTGAACGTGAGGCGCAGTTCCTGCGCGAGCGGGACAATCAGCAGGCCCTGCTGTCGCAGGCCGAGCGCGAACTGGCGCCCATCAAGGCCGAGGCCGACCGGCTCAAGACCGAATTCGATCAGCTGGAAACGGAGCTGGCGGAGACCGAGACGCAGATGCGCGAGCGCAGCGGCAATCTCGGTGAACTGTTTGGAGTGGTGCGCCATATGGCCGGTGACACTCGCAGCCAGTGGCAGGACTCGCTGCTGAACATGCAATTCCCGGAGCGACTGCAGCAGCTTGATCAGCTCGCCACCGCCGCGCAGATCCCGACGGTGGAAACCCTGGAACAGTTCTGGTTCATGTTGCAGGAAGACATGACCGCCAGCGGCAAGGTCAGCCGCGCAACCGCGCCGGTCATCGGTCGGGATGGTCAGCAGCAGGAGGTGCCCGTGGTACTGGTCGGCCCCTTCGTGGCCCTGGCCGAGGGCGAATATCTCACCTACCAGGCCGAGGCCGGCACTCTGCAGGTGGCCGACAAGCAACCGGACGGCCGCGGTCTGATCGACGATTTTCTTGCGCCCCGCACCGAGCTGGCCGACCTGATGGTCGACCCCACCCGGGGCACCGTGATCGGCCAGATGCAGCTCACGCCATCCTTCATGGACCGGGTGCGCCAGGGCGGCCTGGTGGGTTATGTGATCATCGCGCTGGGTATCTTCGGCGTGATACTGGCGCTGGTCAAACTGGTCTGGCTGCTGGGTATCTCCAACAAGGTCGAGCGCCAGGCCAACAGCCTGGATCAGTTGCGTAACGACAATCCCCTGGGACGCATTCTCGGCGTGATCGGCAGCAAGCCGCGCTTGGAGGAGCTGGATACGCTGGAACTGAAACTGGACGAAGCGATTCTGCGGGAGACACCGGCGCTGGATCGGGGCAATGGTCTGATCAAACTGCTCGCCGCAGTGGCTCCGCTGCTGGGCCTGCTCGGCACCGTCACCGGCATGATCGCCACCTTCCAGGCGATTACCCTGTTCGGTACCGGCGATCCCAAGCTGATGGCCGGCGGTATTTCCCAGGCGCTGGTGACGACGGTGCAGGGATTGGTGGTAGCCATTCCGCTGCTGTTCCTGCATGGCATGCTGGCCTCGCGCAGCAAGGCGGTTATCCAGGTGCTGGAGCAGCAGAGCGCGGGTCTGATTGCCCTGCATCTGGACTCCGGAGAGCGGCGCGGTGAGTGAAGCCCTCTGGTTGCTCAGGGACTTTCTCGACAGCGGCGGTTGGGTGCTGTGGACCATCCTGTGCTTCACCATTGTGCTGTGGACGCTGATGGTCGAGCGGCTGTGGTACCTGTGGCGCATCTTTCCCAAACGCTCGGCCGGCCTGCAGAACCGCTGGCTGCGGCGTACCGACCATAGCAGCGCGGCGGCCCGGCATATCCGTGAAGCCTGGCTGTCGGTGGCACGGCAGCGGCTCAACCGGTTCATGCCGATGATCCGGGTGCTGATTGCCATGTGCCCGTTGCTGGGCCTGCTGGGTACGGTCAGCGGCATGATCCAGGTTTTCGATGTGCTGTCGATCAGCGGTACCGGCAACCCCAGAGCCATGGCCGCGGGGGTCTCCCGGGCCACGGTGCCGACCATGGCCGGTATGGTGATTGCCATCAGCGGATTATTTTGCCTGGCGCGACTCGATGCAGCGTCGCGGCTGGCCATGCAGCGGCTCACCGACCGTCTGCGTCACGAATAGGAATACTTGAACATGCGCATGCGCAGACATTCAGCAGGCAACGACGACGAAGCCGGCATCGACCTGACCCCCATGCTCGACGTGGTGTTCATCATGCTGATTTTCTTCATTGTGACCAGCACCTTCATCAAGACCACCGGCATCGAGGTCAATACCCCGACCGCGGACAGCTCCGAGCAGCAGCCCAAGGGTAATATCCTGATCGCAGTGGACCCCAACGGGGAAATCTGGATTGACCGCCAGCAGGTGGACATCCGCGCCGTGCGCGCCGCGGTGGAACGCATGCGCGTCGATCAGCCCGACAGCACCGTGGTGGTACAGGCCGACCGGGACGCCCGCAGCGGCCTGGTGATTCAGGTCATGGATCAGGTGCGCATGGCTGGGGTGCAGGATGTGGCGCTGGCTGCCACGGCAGGAGCCAACTGATGCGTCTGCTGGTCAGCTTTGCCGGTGCCTTGCTGGTGACGCTGGCGCTGTTCGCCCTGATGATGCTGATGATCATGCCGCCACGGGATAATCGTGACCTGGGTGAGGAGCTGGCGCGGGTCAGCTTTGTCCGCAGCGTGGCCGATACGCCCAGCGACAGTCGCCAGCGTCAGCAGCGGCAGCCGCCGGAACAACCGCAGCCGCCGGACGTGCCGCCGCCCCAGCCCGCCCCGCCGCAGCCGCAGGTTGAAACCAGCGTACAGCTGAATATCAGTGTGCCGAATCTGCCGACCCCGGGAGTCAACGTGGCAGTTACACCGACGCTGGCGGGGATTACCGCGGCGGAGGCGCCGGTACCGGCGCCGACTCCCGCACCGGCGGCACCGGCTGCATCGAGCAGCCCCACCACCGCTGAAGAAGTCACGCCATTGGTGGATATTCCGCCAAATTACCCGCAACGCGCACTGGCAGCGGGCATCGAAGGCGAAGTCACCCTGGCCTTCACCATCTCGCCCGACGGGCGGGTGGAGAATCTGCGGGTGACCTCGGCCAAACCCAAAGGGGTGTTCGAGCGTGAAGCTCGCCGTGCCGCCAGCCGCTGGCGCTTTGCGCCGCGGCGGGAAAATGGCCAGCCGGTCGCGCGTGAGGCAACCAAAACCTTGTATTTCCGTCTGGAGGACAGATGACCATGGGCGTCGCAAACCTCTACCGTAGTGCGGCACTGGGTCTGACGCTGCTGCTCGCGCCCGGCTTGGTGATGGCTCAACAGGCAATCAACCCGGCGGTATTCCAGGCCCTGTCGGCAGCGCAGAAGGCGCAGCAGAGTGGGGATCTGGGCAAGGCGCGAACGGCCCTGCGCGGAGCGCTGGACAGCGCCAAGGCGGGCAGTCTGGAGCTGGCGCTGATTCAGCAGCGGCTGGGTTACGTAGCCATTGCGGCCAAGCAGAACCAGCAGGCCATCGACTGGCTGCGCAAGGCGCTGGCCCATGACAAGCTGGAGGCGACCGCGGCGCGCCAGGATCAACTGAATCTGGCGCAGTTATTGGCTGCCGAGGGTCAATACAGTGATGCTGCCAGACTGCTGGAGCGGGTGCAGGCGGGCGGTGCCCTGTCGCTGGAGCAGAAGCAATTGTTGGTGCAGTGCTACAGCCAGGCGCGGGAATACGCCAAGGCCATTCCTCTGGCCGAGCAGGTGGTACGTGCCAATCCTGCCGCCGATGATGTCTGGTATCAATTGCTGGTGGGCATGAATTATCAGCAGGAGCGGTACGACAGTGCCGCCCAATGGCAGAAGATATTGCTCAAGCGTGCGCCGCAGAGTCGCGAGCACTGGCGCCAGTTGGCCGGTCTGCAGAGCCAGGCCGGCAAGCAGCCGGCGGCAGCGGCGACCCTGCGGCTGGCTCACGAGGCCGGGGTTGGGTTGACGCAAACGGATCTGGACAATCTGGTGGCGCTGCAGGTGAATGCCGGCGCGCCCTGGCAGGCTGCGCGCCTCTTGGAAGAACTCATGGCGCAGAAGCTATTGCCGGTGGATGCCACCCGGCAGGAAAGGTTGGCGCAACTGTGGACCCTGGCCCGGGATCGCGACCGAGCGCGTGACGCCTGGGTCGCCGTGGCCAACGGCAGCGGCCGTTCCGATCACTGGTTGCGGTTGGCAGGTATCCAGCTGGAAGATGGCCAGTGGTCGGATCTGCTGGCGACTCTCAAGCGCGCGCAAAGCGGCGCCAGTAGCCAGCAACGTCAACTGATTCGGCAGTGGGAAGGCTATGCCCGCTCGGCGATCGAGAATAACAGCTGAGCAGCGACCGGAATCAATAGACGTAGGGTTCAACGCTGGCCGCATCGATACGGTAGCCAGCGTTGGCCAGCTCGTTTTCCATGGGCTCGACGCGGATCGCCCCGCTGATCCAGAATGGCTGATACAGGTCCCGCAGCTTGATGCCGCTGCTGCTGCGCACATGCACTATCTGGTTCGAGGGCGGCGGCGGTACGTGGATGCAGGCGCCGAAATAGGGCACCAGCAGAAACTCTTCCACTTCCATCGCATCGGTGATGGCCAGCGGCACTACATAACCGGGCAGCTTGACCTGCCTGCCATCCAACTCCTGTACCACCGGTGCTGCCGGCTCCATCTGCACCGCCGGGTCGCCCAGCTCCGCATCCATCTCGCCCAACAGCGACAGGTCGTGCAGCGGCAGGGGAGTTTCCTGCAATTCGCGCAGCTCCGGCGGCAGCAGCTCATCCCAGGAGATTTCCTCGGCCGCATTGGCCGTCGCCGTTGCGAGCAGTAACAGGCCGGTGAGCATTAATCGTGAACCCATGTGCATGTCCCCGGTCAGGTGCGGATCGACAGGCCGTCGATCAGTGATTGGCGATAGGCGCGCCAGGCCGGTACGCAGCCCATGATGATAGCTGCCAGCAGGATGGCAGCCAGCAGGCTCCAGTCCCATAGGCCGGGTGCGGTGATCGGGATGAACAGGCCGTAGCGTGACAGGATCAGCGGTT
>DXBL01000280.1 GCA_019116555.1 Candidatus Pseudomonas excrementavium | reverse complement strand
TAGAACAGATCCTCGCGGAAGCTGCCGTCGGCCACGGCGTCGGTCAGGTTGCGGTTGGTGGCACCGATGATACGCACGTCGAGCTGGATCTCATGATCGCTGCCCACCGGGCGCACCTTGCCGTCCTGCAGGACCCGCAGCAGTTTGGCCTGCAGCGCCAGCGGCATTTCGCCCAGCTCGTCGAGCAGCAGGGTGCCGCCGTCGGCCTGCTGGAACAGTCCGGCGCGTTGGTTGCGTGCGCCAGTGAAAGCGCCGGCGGCATGGCCGAAGAATTCGCTCTCCATCAGCTCACTGGGAATGCCCCCACAGTTGACCACCATATAGGGGCCATCGCGGCGGCTGCTCTGATCATGCAGGGCGCGGGCGACCAGCTCCTTGCCGGTGCCGCTCTCACCCTGCACCAGCACCGGGCCGTCGGCCGAGGCAATCTGGCGGATGTTATGGAACAGCTGCTGCATGGCCGGGCTCTGGCCGATGATGCCGTTGAACTGCTCGACCGCCAGCAGGCTGCGGTAATGCCGGACCTCATTGCGCAGACGGCGATTTTCCAACAGGCGGCTGACCGTCAGCAGAAAGTGATCCATTTCCAGTGGCTTGGTCAGAAAGTCATCGGCACCGGCCTGCAGCGCCTTGACTGCCTGCTGTACCGAGCCGAAGGCGGTGATGATCAGCACCGCCGGGGGGACATCGCACTGGGCCAGGGCCGGCAACAGACTGAGCCCGTCAGCGCCCGGCAGTCGCAGATCGCTGATCAGCAGGTCGGGTGTCTGGCTGCGCAGCATCTGCAGCCCCTGTTCGGCGTCACCACAGGCGGTGACCTGGAAACCTTCTGCTTCCAGCTCTTCCTGCAGGAGTTCACGCAGACTGCGGTCGTCTTCGACCAGCAATATATGTTCGCTTTGGTTCATGCCGGTATCTCTGTTGCGGTCTGGGCGAGGGGCAGGGTAAGGCAGGCGGCGCAGCCACCGTCGGCACGATTGGTCAGGCTCAGGCTGCCACAGTGCTCTTCAGCGACCGCTTGAACGATGGCCAGCCCAAGGCCCGTTCCTTCGCCGGGTGATTTGGTGGTGAAGAAGGGCTCGAGCAGGGTTTCCAGGGGGCGATCCGTCGGCAACCCAGGGCCATCGTCCGTAACGCAGATGGTCAGTTGCTGTTCATCCGCGGTGGCCTGGATGCCGATCTGGCGGGTGGATGCCTGCAAGGCATTGCGCAGCAGATTCAAAAGGGCCAGTTCCAGACGGCCCGCGTCGGCACAGAACACGGGCAATTCTGACGGAATATCGGCCTCCAGCGTACGTTCGGCGGCTTCCAGCTCGGGACGCATCGCTTCGATGGCGCTTTCGATCAGCAGCGCCGGGGTCACGTCCCGGGGCTGGGTAGCAGCGGGCCGGCAATAATCGAGCAATTGGCGCACCGTGCGGGTCAGGCGTCCAACCTGATTGCGGATGCCTTCCACGTTGCGCAACTGCTGTTCATCCAGGGCGCCGGAGCGCTCCAGGCGCCGGGCGCGACCATCGATCACACTCAAGGGCGCGCCCAGCTCATGGGCGATGCCCCGTGCCATGCTGCCGATGGCGACCATTTTCTCGTTGTCCTTGAGCCGGGCCACCAGTTGGGTTTCGGCGGCGCGGTGTTCGTCCAGATCCCGGTGCGCCTGCTCGATGCTGTCGAGCATCTGGTTCAGCCCGCGGGCGATGCTGGCGACCTCATTCGGGCCTTCCAGGGCGGCGCGGTGGGACAGGTCGCCCCGGGCGACCCGCTCCATATGTGCCAGCAGCTTATCCACGTGGCGACCGACCCCACCATAATGGCCGAGCAGCACCCCGGCCAGAATGACCAGGCTGAACAGGCCCCAGATCAGCCAGGCGATGATGGTCAATTGCTGCAGGGCATGGCCGAAATCACTGGCGCGCCGGGTGATCTGAATCAGTCCCTGGATCTGCCCGGCGGTATCGAACAGCGGCAGGAAGTGGGAAAACAGGCTGCGCCCGGCGACCCGGCTGAAGGCTTCCTGGCCTTCGCCGGTGGTGCGGATACGATCAGGGATGGTGGTGCCGGTGAGGTCGGTCTCGGTGATGCCGGCCGAGGCGATGCGGTTGCCGTCCACATCGAATACCGAGGCGCCGTAGACCTCGCCCAGCACGAACACCGAGCCCAGGGCCAGTTCCACCGCCTGCATATCGCCCTTGTTCAATGCGGTGCCCACCGGAATGCTGATGGCGCGGCCGATCAGTTCCAGATCATTTTTCAGCCGTTGTTCCTGAAACTGGCTGGCCTGGCCCAGGCCGAAGCGGATACCCAGCGCACTGAGCAGCACAATGGGCAGTATCACGAACAGCAGCAGGGTGCGTTGCAGACCATTGATGCGAAGCCGGGGTTGAAAGGGTGCCGTTGTGTTCATTTTTGACCGGGTATTTTTTGCTCATGTGCAGTATGTATACATTTATTGGCGTGGCCGGTACAGCCATAGATGTGTCTCGAAACGATATGGTTTGATAATTTCTCATGAATATCAGTATGTTAGATGACTTTTGCGAGAGCTGGCACGGATAATGGATTGTTTCGGTTACTTTCAACTGAAGGAGAAGCACCTCATGAACAAT
>DXBL01000279.1 GCA_019116555.1 Candidatus Pseudomonas excrementavium | reverse complement strand
GGTCGGCCGTCACACAACTGCAATAATCTTGTTATCTAATCGGTGTATGTCAGACACTGCAACTGGACGGAGTACCATGGCAGACAAGACCATACTGATCGTAGACGACGAAGCCCCCATTCGGGAAATGATTGCCGTTGCGCTGGAAATGGCCGGATACCGCTGCCTTGAAGCAGAGAATACGCAACAGGCGCACGCTGCCATCATCGATGCCAAACCCGACCTGATCCTGCTGGACTGGATGCTGCCGGGCACCACCGGCATCGAGTTGGCGCGGCGCCTCAAGCGTGACGAGTTGACCAGTGATATTCCCATCATCATGCTCACCGCCAAGGGCGAGGAAGACAACAAGATCCAGGGACTGGAGGTCGGTGCTGATGACTACATCACCAAGCCGTTCTCGCCCCGGGAGCTGGTAGCCCGCCTCAAGGCCGTGCTGCGCCGCGCCGGCCCGGTGGACGAGGAAGCGCCGATCGAAGTGGATGGCCTGCACCTGGACCCGGTCAGCCACCGTGTGACGATCGATGGCGCGCCAGCGGAGATCGGTCCGACCGAGTACCGCCTGCTACAGTTCTTCATGACCCACCAGGAGCGTGCCTATACCCGCGGCCAGTTGCTGGATCAGGTCTGGGGCGGCAATGTCTATGTCGAGGAACGTACCGTGGATGTGCATATCCGCCGCCTGCGCAAGGCGTTGGGTTCGGCCTATGAAGGCCTGGTGCAGACCGTGCGCGGTACCGGTTATCGTTTTTCCACCAAGGGCTGAGGTGCCGCCTTGCGGCAGTGCCTGTCCAACTGATCCAGGATAATACCGGTGGAAACAAACTGGTTTCGCGCTATCTCAGGCAGGCTGTTCTGGCTGCTGCTGGCCTGCCTGGTGATCGGCCTGGTGGTGGGGCAGCCCGCCTGGGCGCTGGTCATCGGGCTGGGGGGCTATCTGGCCTGGATGCTGCGCCAACTGCAACGTTTCCAGCGCTGGCTGCAGACCCATCCGGGTGAACCGCCACCGGAAGCCGCCGGCATATGGGGTGAGATCTTCGATGGCATCTACCGCATGCAACGCCGCGACAAGCGCCTGCGGGCACGCATGCAGACGGTCATCGAACGCATTCAGGCATCTACCGCGGCGCTCAGCGACGGGGTGGTCATGATCGACAAGGATGGCCACCTGGAGTGGTGGAATCATGCCGCCGAAAGCCTGCTCGGCCTGCGCGCGCCCGACGACAGCGGACAGCATGTGCACAATCTGCTGCGCGATCCGCGCTTCGTCGACTATTTCGATCACGGCAGCTATCGCGAGCCGCTGGATATCCCCTCCCCAGTGAATATCAGCACCTGGCTGCAATACAACATCACCCGCTACGGCAACGGCGAACGGCTGCTGCTGGTGCGCGATGTCACCCGGCTGCACAACCTGGAACAGATGCGCAAGGATTTCGTCGCCAACGTGTCCCACGAACTGCGCACACCCCTGACCGTGGTGGTCGGCTATCTGGAAACCATGATCGACAGCGATGATGGCACCAACCCGCGCTGGATGCGGCCGCTGCACCAGATGCAGCAGCAGGCCCGGCGCATGCAGAGCCTGTTGAATGACCTGCTGATGCTGTCGCGCCTGGAGACCTCCGAAGCCAGCGCCGAGGAAAAGCCGGTCGATGTCGCTCTCATGTTGCCCAGCATCCGCAAGGACGCTCTCGCCGTGTCCGGCGACCGGCAGCACAACATCAGCATCGATTGCGCCACCCAGGCCCGCATCATGGGCTGGGAATCGGAGCTGCGCAGTGCCATCTCCAACCTGGTGTACAACGCGGTGAAATACACCCAGGATGGCGGTGAAATCCACATCACCTGGGTGCAGGATGACCGCGGTGCGCGCCTGAGCGTGACGGATAACGGGCCAGGGATTGCTCCTGAACACCTGCATCGGCTGACCGAACGCTTCTACCGTGTCGACTCCAGCCGCAACAGCACCACCGGCGGCACCGGCCTCGGGCTGGCCATCGTCAAGCACGTGCTGATGCGCCACCAGGGGGAGTTGCAGATCAACAGTACGCCCGGCAAGGGCAGCAGCTTTACCTGCGTATTTCCCGCCGAACGGCTTATCTGAGAAGTGAGCCGCTGATCGCGGCTCAGTGACCGCCCTCGGCAATCAGCAGCGACAGCCATTCCAGCTTGGCCGGGTCCTGATCGACGAATTTCAGTGTCACCAGCACCCATTCGCAGTCCATGCGATCTTCCAGCGCCGCCAGGGTATGCACGTAGCCGTTGATACGGGCCACGCCCTGGTCGCTTTCCTGCTCCAGATCCAGTACAGCGCTGTCGAACACCGTCGGCAGCTGCTCGCCCCGGCGCACCACCACCCGCGCATCGCGCAGGCTCAAACTGCGGATGACACAGGCGAACTGCTGCCCGGCTACGCGCAACTGGGCACGCGCCGTTGAGCGCACGGCTGACCGGTGATCCGTCGGTATGGCCGTTTTCTGCGGGGCGGGTGAGGCCAGGGGAGCAGGCGTCGGGCGCGCACCCAGCAGACTGGTGAGGGTTTCCTGGGCATGGCCGCCGCTGGTGGCCACCGGGCGGCCACGCAACTGTTGCAGCTTACCGGCGCGTTGCAGAGCCTTGCGCACCTTGGAGATCAGCTGCTCGTTGCTGAACGGCTTGCCGACATAGTCACTCACTCCCGCCTTGATGGCCTCGACCACATTGTCCCGGTCGCCCCGGCTGGTCACCATGATGAAGGGCGTCTTCTCCTGGCCGGCCTGGGCGCGAAACCACTGCAGCAACTCCAGACCGCTCAGCTCGGGCATCTCCCAGTCGCACAGGATCAGATCGAATGAGGTTCGGGCCAGCAACTGACGTGCCTTGCTGCCATTCACCGCCTCTTCGATCTGCAGACCCGGAAAATGACTGCGCAGGGCTTTCTTGATCAGGTCACGGATAAAGGGGGCATCATCCACGACCAGGACGGATACACTCGCCATTGGGATTCTCTCTGTCAATTACCGGCACAGCTTACCCCAGAGTGATGGCAAATACCCGGCAAAGGCGCCACGCGGGCGCTACGTCGACAATCGACGCAACGCCAACGGTCGCTGCGGGTCAGAGCTTGCCGGTCAGCGCATTGAGGAACAGCTGCTGGTATTCCTCAGCAGTCAGCTGCCGCGCATTAGTGCGGGCGGTAACATCCTTGATCGACATCTCGCCGATCAGCTCGGCCTTGGTATCATCCACGCCGATCTCGGCCAGGGTGTGCGGCAGCTCCAGTTCGGCCCGCAGATCCAGCACCCAGTCCAGCATGCCATTGAAATCCGCATGGGGCAGGCCGAGGTAGCGGGCAGCACGGGCCATTTCCGGCTCGATGACCGAGCGGTTGGCCTGCATGACATAGGGCATGACGATGGCGTTGAGCAGACCGTGGTGCGAGTCGTACAGCGCGCCGATGCTGTGGGATACCGCATGAATCGCGCCCAGGCCGCGCTGGAACGCAGTAGCGCCCATGCTCGATGCAACCAGCATCTGCAGTCGGGCATCGATGTCACTGCCGTTGCGCACGGCGCGTGGCAGGTATTCCTTGACCAAGCGCATGCCTTCCAGCGCGATACCCTCGGCCATCGGATGGAAAGTTGGCGCGAGGAACGCTTCCAGGTTATGGGCCAGCGCATCCATACCCGTTGCCGCGGTCAGCTTCGCTGGCAGACCCAGGGTCAGCTCGGGGTCCAGAATAACGATCGCCGGGGTCATCCTGGGATGGAAAATGATCCGCTTGGCATGATTTTCCTCATCGGTAATGACCGAGGCATTACCCACCTCGGAGCCGGTACCCGCCGTGGTCGGGACTGCTACCACCGGCAGCATCAGGCTGGCGTCGATACTGGCCGGATTACGCGCTTCCCACAGGGAGCAGCTCTGCCGGCCCACCAGCGCCACCGCCTTGGCCGCATCGATGGCCGAGCCACCGCCGAAGGCGATCACACCATCATGATTGCCCGCCTTGAGCGCGGCGATGCCATCGACCACGTTGCCACCGGTGGGGTTGCCTTTGATCGCACTGAACAGGCCGATCTCCAGGCCGGCTTCACGGCATACTTGCATGGCCTGCTCGACGATCGGCAACGCGGCCAGACCCGGATCGGTGATCAGCAATGGCGCCTTCATCCCCAGCTGTCCGCAACATTTGGCCAGTTCACGAATGCGGCCGGCACCGACCCGAACGTTGGTGGGGTAGCTCCAGTTATTGCTGTAGGACGTGATTTCCATTTACTCTCCTGAGGTGTCAGATTAAGCGACCGTGCGACTAATCGAGGCGAATAGATCGAACGGATACATATTGAAATTATGTACCGCAAAATACCCAAACGCGTGCTCCGCGTCCAACCAAATCCACCTGCGGCAATCTGTCTACTTGAAATAATCCCATGCGTAAGCCATTTTAGATACATACCTGCCGCAATAGCGATTGCGCAAAAGCAGGAGCTGCATCCATTTTAGCCCTGAGGATATTTCATGAAATTCTATCTGTTGCCCTTGGTCGCCGCAGCCGCCCTGACTGCTGCCCACTCAGCTACTGCTGCTGAAGAGCTGTTCCAGAGCAAGGTCTGTATCGCCTGCCACACCGTTGATACCAAGCTGGTGGGTCCGGCCATGAAGGAAGTCGCAGCCAAATACGGTGAGCAGGCCGATGGCAAGGAACACATCATGGCGAGCATTCAGAACGGTTCCAGCGGTGTCTGGGGTCCGATTCCCATGCCGCCGAACCAGGTGACCGAAGAAGAAGCCGGCAAGCTGGCCGACTGGATCCTCTCGCTGAACTGAGCGATATCCACGCAGCAAGCCGACGAGGGCTGAGTCTGATCGACTCGGCCCTTTTTGTTTGTACCTGAGCCGCAGCCGTCTCAGTCGTCCGGCTAATCTCCAGTCCGTGGCAGGATATAGTCATCCTGCTGGCGCACCAGTTCATCCACACCCACTGAGTTATACAGCGCAACGCACCCGGCAAAGGCATTCGCTCCGCCCTGCTTCATCTGCGCCGGCTCGTTGACCATGGCTTCGCGAAAATAATCTGCCAATGCCGCATAGGGATCGTGCAGGGTCTCCAGCGTCTCTTCGTTCTGCTGAATCCGATGCTGGCCCCGCCCCATGACATGATAAGCGCCGACTGCCTCTGCCACAGCATCCCTGAGCGCGCCCGGTTGCGGATAGGCGTCCAGCAGGCACCGGGACAACCCGTAGTTCTTCAAAGACTGGCGGGCCGCCAGCGTCGCCTCGGATGGGGCGGCCCAGACGGAGATGCCCATGGCCAGCGCCAGGAAAACCAGGAGCGGTTTCATTTGAGCTTTCAATACAGCGCGTGACATACCGACGGCGTCCCTAGCCGCCGATATGCACAGTACCGTCCGCCAGCAACGTATTCGACCCCGCCGGACAGCCGCAGGCAACGTAGTCGCCAGCCCGCGCTGCCGGGCCCGCTGGCAGTATCACTGTTCTGGGTCCGACAGCCACGATGGGGCCGATGCCTTTGCGGCAGGCGGGGCAGCTTGCCTGATGGCCGACCGAGCTGGCCGCCAGGCCATCGAACATGATGCCGGGATTGCCTTCGATCACCGTGCCGCCGGTAGAGGTCTTGGAGCCTACGCCTATCTTGATCATCGCCGTCCCTGTTTTCCTGATAAACCCTGTGGATTGAGGCAGCGATGATCCTAGCGAAGCGCCGAAGCAGGTCAAGGTGCTTGCTGTCTGGATGAGAGGTACATCACAGCGTTGGCACAAGCAGCCTTTAGCCAAGGCGGATGACAATCGATATGCTGGGAGGGGCTGGTTTCTTTGCCATGACATTCTGCAGAGGTGCGCGATGAACTCCATTTCCTACTGTCTGGCTGGTATGACGCTGTTGATGCTGGCTATGGAGGCGCAGGCAGCGACGATGCGGTGTGATAGGGGCCTGATTGCCACAGGCGACACCATTCTGGTCGTTATGGAAAAGTGCGGTGAGCCGGCTTCCCGGCAGGTGAATCATCCCGACGTGGATGCTGCCGGCCAGATCGTGCAGGGCGCGGCCACGGTTGAGCACTGGTTATACGGCCCAACCCATGGCATGTCCTACCATCTGCGCTTTATCGATGGACGACTGGTGCAGATTCGCAGTCAGCGATAACACTGCCGGGATTACTCCTCGGCAGCGTTGTCCCTCGGCGCACTACCCTGCACCTGTTCGGCCATCCGCTTGAGGCCGATGTGCCGCACATTGGTACCTTCGACCATGTGGATCACATGCTCGGCAACGTTGCGGGCGTGATCACCGACGCGCTCCAGCGAGCGCAGCACCCAGAGGATGTTCAATACGCGGCTGATCGAACGCGGGTCTTCCATCATGTAGGTGACCATCTCGCGCATGGCGGTCTTGTATTCCCGGTCGACGACCTTGTCTTCCCGCGCCACTTCCAATGCCTGTTGGCTATCGTAGCGGGCGAAGGAGTCCAGCGACTGCTGCACCATCTTGTGTACGTGATAGCCGATATGACGGCATTCGACATAGCCCCGCGGCGCCTGTCCTTCATCGATCAGCTGCAGTGCGCGGCGGGCGATCTTCGAGGCTTCGTCGCCGATGCGCTCCAGATCGACGATGATCTTGCTGATGTTCACTACCAGCCGCAGGTCGCTGGCCGCCGGCTGACGGCGGGCCAGGATGCGCATGCACTCCTCGTCGATCAGGCGTTCCATGTCGTTGGTCACCCGGTCGTTCTCGCGCACCTGTTCGGCGAGTTTGCCATCGGCCTCGATCAGCGCGGTGACCGCATCATGCACCTGCTTTTCCACCAGACCGCCCATTTCCAGCAGGCGGGTGCGCAGCGATTCCAGCTCTTCATTGAACTGCTGGGAAATGTGCTGGGTGAAGCTCTCTATATCTTTATTCATGGCGACTCTCCCCAAAGGGCCCTTGACCCTACCTAGCCGTAGCGGCCGGTAATGTAATCTTCGGTCTGTTTCTTGGTCGGGTTGGTGAACAGGGTGTTGGTGTCCCCGAACTCTACCAGTTCGCCCATGTACATGAACGCTGTGTAGTCCGAGACCCGGGCAGCCTGTTGCATGTTGTGGGTAACGATGACGATGGTGAACTTTTCCTTCAGCTCGTTGATCAGCTCCTCGATCTTCAGCGTGGAGATCGGGTCCAGTGCCGAGGCCGGTTCGTCGAGCAGCAGCACTTCGGGCTCCACGGCGATGGTGCGGGCAATCACCAGACGCTGCTGCTGACCACCGGACAGGCCCAGTGCCGACTCGTGCAGGCGGTCCTTGACCTCCTCCCACAGTGCCGCGCCCTTGAGCGCCCACTCCACCATTTCATCCAGGGTGCGCTTGCTGTTGACGCCCTGGATGCGCAGGCCGTAGGCCACGTTCTCGTAGATCGACTTGGGGAACGGGTTCGGCTTCTGGAATACCATGCCGACCCGGCGGCGCAGGTTGGACACGTTCACGCCCTTGGCATAGATGTCCTTGCCGTCGAGCAGGATCTGACCGTCGATCCGGCAGCCGTCGACCAGATCGTTCATCCGGTTGAAGCAGCGCAGCAGGGTCGACTTACCGCAGCCGGAGGGCCCGATGAAGGCGGTGACCCGGTTGCGCGGGATCTGGATGTTGACATCGTACAGCGCCTGCTTGCTGCCATAGAACAGGCTCAGACCAGGCACATCGAGGGCGACGGTTTCCTGATCCATGCTCAGCGCCTGGTGCTGCGAGCGCCCCAGAGCGCTCATATCCATTGCATGGGTTTTGCTGCTATTGGACATAATTCTGTATCCGCGTCGTAAAGGTTGAGACGATCAGTTTTCCAGCGCCTTGTATTTTTCGCGCAGGTGGTTACG
>DXBL01000278.1 GCA_019116555.1 Candidatus Pseudomonas excrementavium | reverse complement strand
CGGCCTCGACGTTCACCCCCGAGCGGGAGAAACCGCCACAGACGGCGAAACCGCCGGTCAGCGCCGAGCCCAGGTTGGCCGTGCCCAACGCCAGCAGTTCGCGGTCGGGATTGATGCTCTGGCGTTTGCGCCGTGCCAGTGATTGCGCAATGGACACGCTCTCGACGAAGCTGACCAGGCTGATCAGCGCGGCAGGCAGCAGCAGCGCCTGCAGGGTTGAGACATCCGGCGTGGACCAGACCAACGACGGCAGGCCCGCCGGCAGACTGCCGACCACCGGCACGCCACGGGCACCCAGATCCCAGGCGATGGTGACCAGTAACCCGACCAGGACCACCAGAATCGGCGCCAGCCGGGCCAGCAAGCGGGCGGCACCGGCGCGGATGCCCAATTGTTGGAGATGGCCGGCCAGCCGGCTACGGGCATAGAGCAGCCAGGCCAGCGCCAGCAATCCCATGCACAGCACCAGCGTGTTCACCGGCTGCCAGATGGCGAGCAGCTGTGCCGGCGAACCCGGCAGTTCACTCAAGCCGAGCAGATGGGGCAACTGGCTGAGCACGATGAGAATGGAAGCACCACTGATGAAACCGCTGATCACCGGATGACTGAGAAAATTGGCGAGAAACCCCATGCGCAGTAGACCCAGCACGAGCAATAGCGCGCCGGACATCAGCGCCAGCCAGATGGCCAACTGGTAATACTGCTCGCTGCCGATACTGGCCAGCGGCGCCAGCAGGGCGGCGGTCATCAGGGCAGTTACCGCGACCGGGCCGACCGACATGCTCATGCTGGTACCGAACAGCGCATAGCCGAGCAGCGGCAGCAGGCTGGCATACAGCCCGATCTGCACCGGCAGGCCAGCAAGCATGGCATAGGCCATGCTCTGGGGAATGATCATGATCGCGGTGACCACGCCGGCCACCAGATCGCCGCTGAGCCAGGGCAGGCGGTAATGGCGCAGCCAGGCCAGCAGCTCCTCGCCACCGGGCGGCTGCAATCGCGGATTGTCACGCATCAATCAATCACCTGCCCACTTCTCCCGCTTGTCCGGATCAGCCTACAGTGTAGCGCCAGCGGTCCGGCGCTGCACCGGTGTGGGTGGGAGACCTCTCTTCCGTCATTCTCGGCGACGGGGGCTGGAGGCGCGTCGGCGGATAGCTGATACTCCTGTGAACAACAATCGACAAGAGAGAATGGCATGAACCAGCAACGCTTTGATCTGACGGGCAAGACGGCCCTGGTAACCGGCGCGTCGGGTGGCCTGGGCGCGCATTTTGCGCGGGTGCTGGCCGCTGCTGGCGCCCGGGTGGTGGTCACCGCACGGCGCATCGAGCGCTTGCAGACGCTGGTGGCCGAGCTGCAGGCGCAGGGATATGAGGCGCTGGCCGTGCCCATGGATGTCACCGATGCGGACAGCGTCAATCGCGGTTTCGAGCAGGCCGAACAGCAGTGGCAACTGATGGACATCGTGGTCAATAACGCCGGCATCGCCGATCCGGTGATGTTCCTCAATATGGACGAGGGCAACTGGCGCAGCATGATGGACACCAACCTGGACGGCGTCTGGCGCGTCGCCCACCGCGCCAGCCTGGCCATGGCCAAGGCGCAGCGCGGCGGCAGCGTGATCAACATCGCCTCCATCCTCGGTCTGCGGGTTGGCACCGCGCTGAGCCATTACGCAGTGGCCAAGGCGGGGGTGGTGCAGCTGACCAAGGCCATGGCCCTGGAGCTGGCGCGCAACGACATCCGGGTCAATGCCATCGCCCCGGGTTATTTCCGCACCGATATCAACAGCGATTATTTCGATACCACTCAGGGCCAGGACTATATCCGCAGCAAGGTGCCGATGCGGCGCCTGGGCCAGCTCGATGAGCTGGACGGCCCGCTGTTGCTGCTGGCCAGCGACGCCGGCTCCTTCATCACCGGGACCACCATCAATGTCGATGGCGGTCATCTGAGCAACAGTCTCTGACCGGGTTTACTGGTCCATGATCCGCGGCAGCCACTGGGCCAGTTGCTGCGGATTCAGCGGGGGGCGGAGAAAACCGACATAGCGGCCCTCGGGATCGACCATCACCACCTGCCCGCTGTGGTCGACCAGATAATCCGGCTCGCTGGTATCGGGTTCGATATAGGCGACCGACAGCGCCTGGGCCAGCCTGGCCAGTTGCTCCGGCTCGCCGGTGGCGCCATGGAAGCCGGCCTTGAAGAAGTCCAGATACTGACGCATCTGCTCAGGGGTATCGCGCTGCGGATCGACGCTGACCATGGTGACGCGCAGCTCCTCGGCCTGCTCCGGCGGCAGGCTGGTGATCAATTGGCGCAGCTCGGCCATGGTGGTGGGGCAGATGTCCGGGCAGAAGGTATAGCCGAAGAACAGCAGATCCCACTGGCCCTGCAGGTCCGCCGTGGTCCATTCGCCGCCGGCTGCCGATTGCAGGGTCACCTCGGGCAGCGGGCGGGGACTGTCGAACAGGAAGACGCCCTGTTGCGACAGCTGCTCGCGGTCCAGCGGCGCCGGCCGCACCACCTTGTTGACCACCGCACCGATCACCAGGGCGATGACCGCCACTGTGATCAGTACGGTCTTCTGCACTCCATTCAGAGCCATCCGGCTACTCCTGCGTAATGGTCCACCAGCAGGGCGACGAACAGCCACAGCAGGTACCACAGTGAAAACTTGAAGGTCTTGATTGCGGCGTGGGCACGGCTGTCACGGTACAGCGCCCAGGCCCAGTCGATAAAGCGCAGACCCAACCCCACGGCAGCAACCAGATACAGCGGGCCGCTCATGTGGATCACATAGGGCAGCAGGCTGACGGCGAACAGCATGAAGGTATACAGCAGGATATGCAGCTTGGTGTATTGCTCGCCGTGGGTGACCGGCAGCATGGGAATGTCCACCTTGGCATATTCGGCCTTGCGGTGGATCGCCAGCGCCCAGAAGTGTGGTGGCGTCCAGGCGAAGATGATCAGCACCAGCAACAGTGCCTCGGCGCTGATCTGGCCGGTCACCGCGGTCCAGCCAAGCAGCGGCGGGGCCGCGCCCGCGAGGCCGCCGATAACGATGTTCTGCGGCGTCGCGCGCTTGAGAAAGGAGGTGTAGATCACCGCGTAGCCGAGCAGCGAGCCGAGGGTCAGCCAGGCGGTCAGGGCGTTGATCCAGAGCAGCAGGATGGCCATGCCGGCCACGCCCAGCGCCAGTGCAAACAGCAGGGCGTGGACAGGATTCACCCGCCCCTGGGCCAGCGGCCGGCGCTGGGTGCGGGCCATGTGCAGATCGATCCGCCGATCCACCACATGATTGATTGCCGCCGCCGAACCGGCGCACAGGGCGATGCCCAGGTTGCCCAGCAGCAGCACTTGCCAGGCGATGGCCCCCGGCGTGGACAGCAGCATGCCGATAGCCGAGGTAATGATCATCAGGGCCACCACCTTGGGCTTGGTCAGCTCCAGGTAGTCGCGCCAGCCGGCAACAGCCCGTGCGGTTCTGGTCATGGTCGTCATGGTATTCCCCCGCGCCTTGGGCGCTTATTGTTATGGTCAGCTTCAGTCTAGGCTATCAATCAGTCTAGGCCATCAAGCCGGTGTCCAGTGTCCGACAGCGCCGGTGCCCTTTCTGTTCACCCGGATCACCACCGGGCGCAGCTGATAATTCACCAGGATCAGGCTCAGCAGCAACAGCGCGCCAACGGCGTTATGCGCCACGGCCACCGCCAGTGGCAGGTGCGCGAGGATATTGGTGATACCGAGGCTGACCTGGGTCAGCAGCACCAGGGTCAGCCAGGCCGCAGTGGCGATCAGGCCGGCGCGGTATAGCCGCCAGGCCAGCAGCAGGGTGACCAGCAGGGTGATCACGGCACCGACCCGGTGGGTGAAATGGATCGCCGTGCGGCCTTCGCCATAGAGCATGCCGCCCAGGTAGTTGGGGCCGATTTCCTGGAAGATATTGAAGCCGGCGGCAAAGTCCATGTCCGGCCACCATTCACCATGGCAGGTCGGCAGATCGATACAGGCCACCGCCGCATAGTTGCTGCTGGTCCAGCCACCAAGGGTGATCTGCAGGATCACCACCGCCAGCACGGCGCGAGCCAGGGGGCGCAGGGCGGTCAGGCCGACATCGGCGGGGAACCGGCCGGACAGGCGCAGCGCGAGCAGGAACAACAGGCTGAGGGTGGCGAAACCGCCGAGCAGATGGGCCGTCACCACCTGCGGCCACAGCTTCAGGGTGACCGTCCACATACCGAACAGGGCCTGGCAGATGACCAGCGCCAGCAGCCCCAGGGGCAGCTTCAGCGGATAGCCGTCACGACCGCGTTGCTTCAGGGCAAACAGCGCCAAGCCGAGAATGGCCAGCCCCAGCAGGCCAGCGGCGTAGCGGTGGATCATCTCGGCCCAGGCCTTGAAGGCCTCCACCGGATCATCCGGAAAGCGCAGCTGCGCCAGTTCCAGCGCTCCATCGCTGCGCGGCACACTGAGAAAACCATAGCAACCGGGCCAGTCGGGACAGCCCAGGCCGGCATGCACCAGCCGGGTATAGGCGCCCAGGATGACCACCACAAAGCCCAGCAGCAGAGCGGCAACAGCGAAAATAAAACCGGGTTTACGCATGCTCATCAGCCCACCTTCGATACTTTCAACAGATGCCGCAGGTCATCCAGCAGGTCCTTGCCGGGGTTGGCCGGATCGCGGTGCAGCACCACCCGGCCCAGGGGATCGACGACCCAGAGTTGCGGGCCTTGCTGCCAGGCGTCCGGGTGCGCGCTGAGGCTGTCCCGGTAGGCGGTTGGTGAGAGCGGGGTCTGCTGCAGTTGGGGGTAATCCCGGGCCAGCCGGTCGTTCAGCTCCGCAGAGGCGGGTTGGCCGAGGGCCAGAACATGTTCCACGCGGTCTGCTTCACGGCCGGTGGCCACGTCGATCTGCCGGGCTTCATGGACCAGGGCCAGGCAGGCCTCGGTGCATTCGCCCGGAGCGGTGACCAGCAGGCGCCAGGGCGCGCCATAGCCCACCTGCTCCAGCTCCAGTTGCCAATCCTGCACGCTCAGCTGCGGCTCGACCAGCGCGGAGTGGTTGGTCTGGGTCTGCGGGATGCCCACGCCGGTGGTCGCCATCAGCCAGGCGACGAGGATCGGGCCCAGCACCACCGCGACGATGGCCAGCAACTTCAGCTGGCCGCGCGGTTGGCGGCTGTGGGATGTCGGTTCAGTCATGCTCATCATTGTTGTTCCCCCGGGAGTCGGGCCGCAGGCCGGCCCAGATAAACAATATCAGCAGAGCCGCTGCCAGGGCGAACCACTGCACAGCGTATCCGGTATGTTTGCTGGCGGTCATCGGCAGTCCCGGCCAGTCGAGCCGGAAGGCAGCCTGGCTGCCGGCCTGCAGGCGGGCCATCCACGGCAGCAGCGGTGCGCCGGTATGCGTGGCGAAGGTGGGCAGATCGATACGCCCGACCACCTTCGGCCAGCCGGCCGTCGGTGCACTCTCCAGGCGGAAACCTTGCTCCGGCGCGGGCAGCGCTTCCACCTGCAGCTGTAGGTTGCCCTGCGGTGTGGGTACTGCGGGTAGTTCTCGACGGTCCGGCCAGGGCAGCCAGCCCCGGTTGACCAGCAGCCGTCGATCGCTGGCACGGTCATGGAAGACCTGCAATACCTCGACCCCCGGCCGGCCATCACGGGTGCGGTTGTCGAGCAACCAGATGTAGCGGGTATCCAGGCTGCCGGTCAGCAGCAAGGGTCGCCAGGCGGCGATGGTCGTCGTGTCGAGTTCGGCAAGGGGCGTGGCGGGTCGGCTGCGCTGCTGATCGATCTGCGCCTGCAGCTCGCGCTTTTCCCCGGCCCGCTCCAGTTGCCAGAAGCCCAGGCCGATCAGCACTGGCAGCAGCGCCAGGGTGAATACCCACAGCGGCCAGCCGGGTGCGAAGCGGCGCCGGCCGGGCATGCACTCAGCCCGGCTGCTGGTCATGGGCCGGCTTCCTTGCGCGGTCTATACTGCGGAACACTCTCTTGAACATGGACCATCGCTTATGTGGTTGAAGATCATCATCGTGTTGTTGCTGGCCGCCATCGTTATCAGCCTGTTCAGTGGTGCGCTGTTTCTCCGGGATGCCGAGTCCGGCGGGCGGCTGGTCAATGCGTTGACCCTGCGCATCAGCCTGACCGTGGCGGTGATGCTGCTGATCGTCTGGGGACTCTGGTCGGGCCAGCTCCACTGGGGCGCGCCGTGGCTGCACTGACCACGGCGCGGTTCGGTCACAACACGTAGACGAAGATGAACAGCGCCACCCAGACCACGTCGACGAAGTGCCAGTACCAGCTGGCCGCTTCGAAGCCGAAGTGATTGGCCGGGGTGAAATGCCCCTTGTGCACGCGGATCAGCATCACCGTCAGTATGATCGCTCCCATGGTCACGTGGAAACCGTGGAAGCCGGTGAGCATGAAGAAGGTCGAGCCATAGATGCCCGAGCTCAGGGTCAGCCCCAGATCGTTATAGGCGTGTACGTATTCGGCCAGCTGCAGGCCGAGGAAGATTACCCCCAGCACCACGGTCAACAGCAACCAGTTCTTCAACGCCTTGCGCTTGTCGGCGCGCAGGGCATGGTGGGCCAGGGTCAGGGTGACGCTAGAGGTGATCAGCAGCAGGGTGTTGATCAGCGGCAACTGCCAGGGGCTGATGGTTTCATGCGGGCCGGGGAAGGCTCCGGGGTCGGGGTTGTTCACCAGCGGCCAGGAGAAGTTGAATTCCGGCCAGAGCATGCTGCTCGAGCCTTTCTCACCGACCCCGTCGAGCCAGGGCCCAGCCAGGATACGCACATAGAACAGCGCGCCGAAGAAGGCGGCGAAGAACATCACCTCGGAAAAGATGAACCAGGTCATGCCCATGCGGAACGAGCGGTCCATCTGCCGACTGTACAGGCCCTGGCGGCTTTCCTTGATGACATTGCCGAACCAGCCGAAGAACATCCACGCCAGGATCAGCAGCCCGACATAGAGAATGTAGTTGCCCGGCGCAGCACCCGAGCCGCTGCTCAGGCCATTCATCAGCGTACCGGCACCGAAGACCGAGACCAGCAGGCCGATGGAGCCGACGATGGGCCATTTGCTCTGATCCGGGACGTAATAGACTTCGTGTTCTTCGTGACTTGCCATCTGTTGTTCTCCTTATCGGCAGCCGGAATTCAGTTGGTGTGTACTGCGGCCAGATCGAGGCTGGCCGCCATGCGTTCGGTCACATCGAACAGTGTGTAGGCCAATGTGAGCCGGCGCACATCGTTCGGCAGGCCCGGGTCGACCACGAAACGCACGGGCATTTCGATACTCTCGCCCGGTTGCAGCACCTGCTGGGTGAAGCAGAAGCATTCGGTCTTGTGGAAAAAGGCCGCCGCCCGCGACGGGGCGACGCTGGGAATGGCCTGGGCCACCATGACCTTGTCGGTCGGGTTGTGGGCGAAGAAATTGACGGTGCGAGCCTCGCCCGGATGCAGGATGATCTCATCGCTCTGCGGTCCGAAGGACCAGCGCATGCCCTCGGCATTGCTGGACACGAACTGGACCCGTACCTCACGTTGCAGATCCACCTGTTCCTCGCCCTGCCAGGCCGAACCGGCCGTCTTGCCATTGATACCGAGGGCCTGGCACATCACGTCGTAGATCGGCACCAGCAGAAAGCCGAAGGCGAACATGCCGACCACCAGCAACAGCAGGCGTTTGATCAG
>DXBL01000277.1 GCA_019116555.1 Candidatus Pseudomonas excrementavium | reverse complement strand
TTGTCCTGATTGAAGACAATCTTGCGGAAGGCGGGGGCGCAGGCATTGTAGTAATGCACGATGGCTTTTTTCGCGCCTTTGACTGACTCGAAGGTGCGCTCGATCAGATCATCACGGGCCTGGGTCAGCACCTGGATGGTGACGTCATCGGGAATATGACCACCTTCGATCAGCTCGCGTACGAAGTCGAAATCCGTCTGCGAGGCGGACGGAAAGCCGACTTCGATCTCCTTCATGCCCACGGCAACCAGACACTTGAAAAAGCGCATCTTCTTTGCCGCATCCATCGGCTCGATCAGCGACTGGTTACCGTCGCGCAGGTCGGTGGACAACCAGATCGGTGCCCGGTCGATGACCTTGTCCGGCCAGGTGCGGTCGGGCAGGGCGATCGGGGTGAACGGACGGTACTTGCTGGACGGGTCGGTGAGCATGGTCATGGCGAAAATCCTGTTCTGTATTCTGGGTGGCCTCATGGGCCGGCGATATCGGGCAGAGAGAAGGGCGTCAGTGACGCAGTCGCCGGCTGACCAGGCAGAGGCAGGCGTGCTGCCGAAGGGTGATGAGAGTCTGTGGTGTTTTCATGCGAAAACTGTACGACGATGCGGGTTTGATAGCAATAACTGCAAGGAAAAAGCAATTATTGGCTAGAGCTGCGAGGTCTATTGGTGTTCTGTTGCGTGGAACGCTGCTTTTCCCGCTTTCCGCGCCAGAAACCAGCGCGCCCGGACGGGGCGCGCTGGGAAACATCAACCCAGGGACGTCACACCGGGCTCCGCAGCAGCCTGGCTGGGAAGGCTCATCTGCCGCAGATCGTTGCCGCTCGGATGCTGGAAGACACGTAGCCCGAACTCCGGCAGGATCGCCAGCAGGTGGTCGAAGATATCCCCCTGGATGCCCTCGTAATTGACCCAGGCCACCGTGTTGGTGAAGCAGTACAGCTCCAAGGGCAGGCCATCCGGGGTGGGGGCGAGCTGGCGGACCATCAGGGTCATTTCCTGATGAATGCCTGGATGGCTGCGCAGATAGCGATCCACATAGGCGCGAAAGGTGCCGATATTGGTGATTCGGCGCGTATTCACCGGCTCCTGGCCCTGTTCCTCGAGCTTACGGTTCCAGTCATCGATATCGGTCTGTTTGTCCTTGAGATAATCGCTCAGCAGCCGAAAACGATGCAGATGCCGACACTCTTCATCGTCCAGAAAGTGCACGCTCTGCTGGTCCAGCATGATGCTGCGCTTGATGCGTCGCCCGCCGGATTCCTGCATGCCGCGCCAGTTCTTGAACGGGTCGCTGATCAGCCGTTTGGTCGGGATGGTGGTGATGGTCTTGTCCCAGTTCTGCACCTTGACGGTATGCAGCGAAATATCGATGACATCGCCATCGGCACTCAAGGCAGGCATTTCGACCCAGTCACCGACTCGTACGATATCGTTGGAACTGATCTGCACGCTGGCCACCAGTGACAGCAGGGTGTCCTGGAAGATCAGCATGAGTACCGCGGCCATGGCACCCAGACCGGAGAGCAGGATCAACGGAGAGCGGTCGATCAGGGTGGCGATGATCAGGATCGTCGCGATCGAGTAGATGACGATGTTGATGACCTGAATGTAGCCCTTGATGGGCTTCATCCGGGCCTTGGGACGCCGCTCGTAGACGGTGTTGGCCAATGTCAGGGCGCTGGCGATGGCCAGGGCCACGGTGAGGATGATGAAAGCACCGCACACGTTGCGCACTATGGTGATCATCGTTTCGGACAGGCCGGGAATCAAGCCGATGCCGATCGACAGGATCAGTGCCGGGACGATGTTGGCGAGTCGGGAGATCACGTTGGAATCATGCAGTGCCTGATCGTTACCAACCGGGGTGGCACGCAGCAGGTGCATGAGTCCGCGAACCAGGATGCGTTTGACGATCCAGTTGGCGATCCACGCGCCGAGGATCAGGACGGTGAGGGCGATCAGGGTATAGAGTTGGGGATAGTTTTCCAGCCAGGTGATGGCGTCGTTGTATTGCGATTCCATGACATTCCCAATTATTGAGTGGGTTTGGCGCCGCGGGTGCGGCGCGGTCATCCTAGCAAAGACGGATGACGATTGCTGTGCCGGCTCAATCCAGCAGGGACAGGGTATGGGGCTGGTCTTCCTCGACGCGCAGGGTCAATTGACCGTCATGGAGTCGGGCTTCCAGCTTCTGCCCCGGCCGGGTGTCATTACGACTGCGGACTGCGTGACCGCGGTCGTCCAGCAGGATGCTGTAACCCCGGCTCAGGGTGGCCAGGGGACTGACCAGCTGCAGGGTCTGTGCGGCATTACCCAGCTGCTGGCGATGCTGTTGCAGACGTTGCTGCATGCTGCGCGGCAGGCGCAGTTGCAGTTGCTCGAGACGTTCGCCCAGCAAGGCCAGGCGCCGGCCCGGATGCTGATGTTGCAGCCGACCCTGCAGATGCTCCAGGCGCTGCCGGCGGTGCTGCAGGCGGTGGTGCAGGGCGCGCTGCATGCGCATTTCCAGCTCGTCCAGCCGCTGGGCCTGCTGTGCCAGACGCTCACCGGGATGGCGCAGGCGGCGGCGCAGGTTGTCCAGGCGCAGGCTGTCGCGGGTCAGGCGTACCTTCATGCACTGCTGCAGTTGGCGATGACTGCGTTGCAACTGCGCGAGCATGGCCTGGGTGTCGGGGCTCAGCAGCTCCGCCGCCGCCGAGGGGGTGGGGGCGCGCAGGTCGGCGACGAAGTCACTGATCGATACGTCGGTTTCGTGGCCGACTGCACTGATGATCGGTGTACGGCAGGCGGCCACGGCGCGGGCGACCATCTCTTCATTGAACGGCCAGAGATCTTCCAGCGAGCCGCCGCCCCGGGCCAGGATCAGCGCATCGAAGCCGGCTCGGTCGGCCCGCTCCAGGGCGCGCACGATCTGCGGCGCGGCATCGCGGCCCTGCACCGCCGTGGGGCTGATGACCAGTTCGATGAAGGGCGCACGGCGGCCGAACACGCTGATGATGTCGCGTACCGCCGCCCCGCTGGGCGAGGTGATCACGCCGATGCGGGTGGGGTGGGTCGGCAGCGGGCGCTTGCCATCGGCGGCGAACAACCCTTCGCCCTGCAACTTGGCCTTGAGTGCCTCGAAGGCCTGGCGCAGGGCGCCATCACCGGCGGGCTCCAGGCTATCGAGAATCATCTGATAGTCACCGCGGCCTTCATACAGGCTGACCCGGCCACGGGCCTGCACCAGCAAACCATCGCGCAGATCCATCCGGATGCGCGCGGCATTCTGCCGGAACAGGGCGCAGCGCACCTGGGCGCCGCTGTCCTTCAGGGTGAAGTAGAGATGGCCGGAGGAGGGGCGGGCGAGATTCGACAGCTCACCCTCTACCCAGACCCGTGGAAAGACTTCTTCCAGCAGGCTGCGTGCCCGAGCGTTGAGTTGGCTGACGGTGAGCACCTCGCGCTCTGTGCCCAGCCGTCGGAATATGGCGTCATCATTATTCATGTGCGCATCTTAACAGCTCCCGGTCGGTGAAAAACGGCATTGTGATGATTCCAATTGAGTACCGCTGGCGGCATGGGTATAATGACGCGCTTCCATTTTTCCCGCTCGGGAGCCCCTGCTATGCTGCGTATTCGCCAAGAAGCCCTTACTTTCGATGATGTTCTGCTGGTGCCCGGTTACTCCGAAGTGCTGCCCAAGGATGTCTGCCTCAAAACGCGCCTGACCCGAGGCATCGAGCTGAGCATTCCGCTGGTGTCGGCGGCGATGGACACCGTGACCGAAGCTCGCCTGGCCATTTCCATGGCCCAGGAAGGTGGCATCGGCATCATTCACAAGAACATGACCATCGATCAGCAGGCCAACGAAGTACGCAAGGTCAAGAAGTTCGAAGCCGGCGTAGTCAAGGACCCGATCACCATCGGTGCCGATGCGTCTGTGGCCGAGCTGTTCGAGCTGACCCACCAGAACAACATCTCCGGTGTGCCAGTGCTGTACAACGACGACCTGGTCGGCATCGTCACCTCCCGTGATATCCGTTTCGAGACCCGGCTGGACGCCAGGGTGCGGGACGTGATGACGCCCAAGGAGCGTCTGGTCACGGTCAAGGAAGGCTCCTCCACCAGCGAAGTCCGCAAACTGTTGCACAAGCATCGCATCGAGCGGGTGCTGGTCGTTGATGACGCCTTCCGCCTGAAGGGCATGATGACGGTCAACGACATCGAGAAGGCCAAGGCCTATCCGCTGGCCAGCAAGGACGAGCAGGGTCGTCTGCGGGTCGGGGCGGCCGTCGGCACCGGCGCGGATACCGAAGAGCGAGTGACCGCGCTGGTCAAGGCAGGAGTCGACGTGATCATCGTGGATACCGCCCACGGCCACTCCAAGGGTGTGATCGAACGGGTTCGCTGGGTCAAGCAGGCGTTCCCGGACATTCAGGTCGTCGGTGGCAACATTGCTACCGGCGCTGCTGCACTGGCTCTGGTCGCTGCTGGCGCTGATGCGGTCAAGGTCGGCATCGGCCCGGGTTCCATCTGCACCACCCGCATCGTGGCGGGGGTAGGTGTGCCGCAGATATCGGCCATCGCCGATGTGGCCGCTGCGCTGAAGGACACCGGTGTGCCACTGATTGCCGATGGTGGTATCCGCTTCTCTGGCGACCTGGCCAAGGCGATCGCCGCTGGCGCGTCGGTGGTGATGATGGGTTCCATGTTCGCCGGCACCGAAGAGGCCCCGGGTGAGATCGAGCTGTTCCAGGGCCGTTCCTACAAGGCCTACCGCGGCATGGGTTCGCTGGGTGCCATGGCCAACGCCGGTGGTGGCTCGGCCGACCGGTACTTCCAGGATGCCGGGGCTGGCGCCGAGAAGCTGGTACCCGAAGGCATCGAGGGCCGCGTTGCCTATAAGGGTGCGCTGGCGGCGATTCTGCATCAGCTGATGGGTGGTCTGCGTGCCTCCATGGGCTACACCGGTTGCGGCAGTGTCGAGGAGATGCGCACCAAGCCCGAATTCGTGCGTATCACCGGTGCCGGCATGAGTGAATCCCACGTGCATGACGTGCAGATCACCAAGGAAGCGCCGAACTACCGGGTCAGCTGACCCGGTTCAGTCATCAGCCACAAGCGGCCGCTGTCCGGCGCCGCTTGTAACTCGCAGCTCTTACATTACCGAGAACACACCATGTCCCATGACATTCACGCTCATCGTATCCTGATCCTGGATTTCGGCTCCCAGTACACCCAATTGATTGCACGGCGCGTACGTGAAATCGGCGTCTACTGCGAAATCCACGCCTGGGATATGGACGAAGCGGCCATCCGCGAGTTCGCTCCCAAGGGCATCATCCTGGCCGGTGGGCCCGAGTCGGTGACCGAAAGCGGTAGTCCGCGCGCGCCGCAGGTCGTGTTCGAGCTGGCGGTGCCGGTGCTGGGTATCTGCTACGGGATGCAGACCATGGCTGCCCAGCTGGGTGGTGCGGTGCAGGGCTCTGAGGAGCGCGAGTTCGGTTATGCGCGGGTCGACCTGGCAGGCAAGAGCCGTTTCCTCGATGGTATCGAGGACGCGGTAGCCGACGACGGCGTGCTGAGCCTGGATGTGTGGATGAGCCATGGCGACAAGGTCATCGACCTGCCCGAAGGTTTCAAGGTGCTGGCCAGCACCCCGAGCTGCGCCATCGCTGCCATGGGCGACGATGCCCGCAACTTCTACGGCGTGCAGTTCCACCCGGAAGTGACCCACACCAAGCAGGGGCTGCGGATCCTGTCCCGGTTCATTCTCGAGTTGTGCGGCTGCGAAGCGCTGTGGACGCCGGCCAACATCGTCGAAGATGCCATCGCCACCGTGCGTGCCCAGGTGGGCGACGCCAAGGTGCTGCTCGGCCTGTCCGGTGGCGTCGATTCCTCGGTGGTTGCGGCGCTGCTGCACCGCGCCATCGGTGATCAACTGACCTGCGTCTTCGTCGACAACGGCCTGCTCCGCCTGCATGAGGGCGATCAGGTCATGGCCATGTTCGCCGAGAACATGGGGGTCAAGGTGATCCGCGCGGACGCTCAGGATAAGTTCCTTTCGCGCCTGCTCGGCGTCACCGACCCGGAAGCCAAGCGCAAGGTCATCGGTCGCACCTTCATTGAAGTGTTCGACGAGGAAGCCACCAAGCTGCAGGACGTCAAGTTCCTCGCCAAGGGCACCATCTACCCCGACGTGATCGAGTCCGCGGGCGCCAAGACCGGCAAGGCCCATGTGATCAAGTCGCACCACAACGTGGGTGGCCTGCCGGAAGACATGGCCTTCGAACTGGTCGAGCCGCTGCGCGAACTGTTCAAGGATGAAGTGCGCAAGATCGGCCTGGAACTGGGCCTGCCTTACGACATGGTTTACCGTCACCCGTTCCCCGGCCCGGGTCTGGGCGTGCGTATCCTCGCCGAAGTGCGCAAGGAATACGCCGATATCCTGCGCCGCGCCGACCATATCTTCATCGAAGAGCTGCGCAAGGCCGACCTGTATCACAAGACCAGCCAGGCCTTCGCTGTATTCCTGCCGATCAAGTCGGTCGGTGTGGTGGGTGATGCCCGCCGCTACGAATGGGTCATCGCCCTGCGCGCGGTGGAAACCATCGACTTCATGACGGCTCGCTGGGCGCATCTGCCCTACGAGTTCCTGGAGCTGGTATCCAACCGCATCATCAATGAAATCAGTGGTGTGTCGCGGGTGACCTACGATATCTCCAGCAAGCCGCCGGCGACGATCGAGTGGGAATGATCCCGCGTCTGGCACGACCAGGCACCTGATGGCATGAAATGCCCTGAAGCCCGCGTAATTGCGGGCTTTTCTGTTTTTATGTCTGGCATTGTCTGGCAACAAGCGGAAGCGCCAAGCATCGTTTTAGCGTGGCATTAAAGCTGGTACTATCGGCTGACGATACCATGATTGGCTTCGATACCATGTGGTGTTTTCTTCTCATTGCATGGTATCGGATTTACATAAGTCATTGTTTTAGCTTTAAAAGATGGCTTGTATTCTGGGTTTTTCCAGCATGGTACCAAAGTCGATAAAGGACAAGGTGAATGCTGACCGATACCAAGCTGCGCAATATCAAGCCCAAGGACAAGCTCTACAAGGTGAATGACCGGGATGGTCTCTATGTGGCCGTCACTCCGGCTGGTTCCATATCGTTCCGTTACAACTACTCTATCAACGGCCGGCAGGAGACCATCACCTTTGGCCGCTACGGCGTCGGTGGCATCACCTTGGCCGAAGCCCGAGAACAATTAGCGGACGCCAAGAAGATGGTCGCGGCGGGCAAGTCACCGGCCAAGGAGAAGGCTCGCGACAAGGCGCGAGTGAAAGATGCAGAGACATTTGGTGCCTGGGCGGAAAAGTGGTTGCGCGGGCAGCAGATGGCCGACTCCACCCGCGACATGCGTCGCTCAGTCTATACACGCGAGTTGAAGCCGAAATTTGCCAATCAGAAGCTGGTTGAGATTACCCATGAGGACTTGCGGGCACTGACCGATACCATCGTTGACCGGGGCGCACCGGCTACTGCCGTGCATGTGCGCGAAATCGTTCAGAACGTATATCGCTGGGCAATCGAACGCGGCCAGAAGGTAGAGAATCCGGCGACCTTGGTGCGTTCAGCTTCCATTGCCCGGTTCGAGCCGCGTGACCGGGCGTTGACGCCAGAAGAAATCGGGCTGATGTATCAGTACATGGAAAGGGTGGGTACAAGCCCAACGAATCGTGCGGCGGCCAAGCTGCTGTTGCTGACCATGGTGCGCAAAAGCGAGCTGACCAATGCGACCTGGAGCGAGATCAACTTCAGCGAAGCGCTGTGGACGATTCCGAAGGAGAGGATGAAGCGCCGTAACCCGCACCTGGTATTTCTGTCTCAGCAGGCTCTGGATATTTTCATTGCCCTGAAAACCTTTGCCGGTGGTTCTGACTTTGTGCTGCCCTCACGATACGACTCCGATGCACCGATGAGCGCTGCCACCATCAACCAGGTGCTGACGCTGACTTACAAAGCAGCGCAGAAAGACGGGAAGTCGCTGGCCAAATTCGGGCCGCATGATCTCCGGCGCACAGCCAGCACGCTGCTGCATGAGGCAGGCTACAACACGGACTGGATCGAGAAATGTTTGGCACACGAGCAGAAGGGCGTGAGGGCGGTCTACAACAAGGCGGAATACCGCGAGCAGCGGGCGGCGATGTTGCAGGATTGGGCAGACATGATTGATGAATGGACGATCAAAAAGACCTGATACCGGGTGCGCTACCAGGACGCATGGCTTGAGCATTGGAGAACTTCCGAGAATCAATCCATGCTTCAACCTCAGCTAAATCCCATGCGACGTTTCGACTGGTCAGGGCGATCCGTCGCGGGAACTCCCCACGCTGCTCCATATTGAAAATGGTGCGATCGGACAGTGGAATCATGGCCAGTAGCTTTTTTCGGTTGATGAGCACCTTGGTCTGGAGTTCTTTCATCTTGGTAACCATTCCATCTTTGCGAACGATGGCTAGATAGTGCCTTTAACTGCCAGATCGAACACTTATTTAATTGGACATATGGGTTGACGGTGTTGGATTGACTCGAACAGCTCACAGATGAAAAATACTTGGGATCGTTCGCAGTGCCTTGGATATGGATTGTCGTGACACTCCAAGCGCTTCTGCTATTTGGGATTGGTTATAGCTATGCCAACGGAGTGTCAGAATTTCTTTTTTTCGATCGGTCAACCCTAGGTCAACCATTTTTCGTGCAAGATTTCTAATTTCTGGTTTATCTCCGGTGCATAGATACGTCCTCGATATGTAGATTTGGAAATACTTGTCGACTAGTGGGTTACCTGATTCGGCTTGGGGAGTTCCTCGCTTTGCGCATTGTCTGTAGAGGCGAGCTAGCTCCAGATCAAACTGTGCTTCGGATCGTTCGGCCTGTTTATAGGCGGGATTCCATTCACCAGAAATCAGTTTCGGGCGGTGCGCTCCGCAGTATTGGTGACTTAGTCTCAATTGGTCTATCTCAATGATGACTGCCCCTTTTACATCCTGATGGTTCTGCAAAAAATGCGTCATCTCTGTTGGATTGCCACAGAACCGGCAAAAACCTTGTCGTCTCTCTGCATTAAGGCTTACACCGTCCACGGCAGGACGAGACTTTTTGGGCCGCTTGGCTGCACAGCTCAACGATAAATCGATTAGAGAATCGCATGTGGCCACAACCCGACGGTCGAAGGCCGACTTGTGGTCGGTAAAACGCATGAGTCGCCGCAGACACTCTTTTTGGTACCGAACCATAGTGTCAAATCCCATGATCCTGGCCAGCTCACTGAATGATGGGCCATTAGATGATCCGGGTATGCTGTGGCCGGGATACTGTTCGAGTACCAGGTCAGCGAACTCCATCACCACTGGATCGATCAGTTCCTCGACCAGTCGCAGGATGGGGTAGCGACGCGACGCCATGGAGTAGGGTTTCCAGCGCTCGCGAAAGGCTGAGATCGCTTGGGCGACATTGAGATCACACTCGTCCCAGATCGAGATGTAGTAGTCGCCCAGTCGCTGCATGGTTTCCAATCGTTCTTTCATGACAACCATTCTGTCCAATTAATGTGATGTTGGCAATATCTTGAGTAAGTAATCTTCGTAATCATTCGTTCGATAACGGAGGTTTACGAAGTGTCGATAGAGGACATGCTTCTACAGCGCTACGGCCCATTGCTCAGTCTCCCTCAGCTTGCCACCTTGCTGGACAGGTCGGCTGACGGTTTACGTGTGAGTTTAAAAACACAGAGCGAATGGGCTGCGTCGATCAATAGTGCGCGCCTTAAAATCGGCGGTCGCGTCTACTTCAGAACCGACAAGATTGCAGCAGCGCTGACAGACCTGTCGCCCTGCGACCAGAAGGTCTGACCTATGGCTATCGATATATTGGCAGCATTTGAGCAGGAGCCGCCAGTTCTCGACTTTATTTGGTCCGGCTTTCTGGCTGGGACGGTGGGAGCTCTGATCGCTCCGGGAGCCACTGGCAAGAGTTTCTGGGCGCTGGAGGCAGCCATGAGCATCGCGTGTGGCGTCGCTGGTGGTGATGTAATCGGGCTGGAGCCACAAGTAACAGGACGAGTGCTATACCTCGCTGGTGAAGACCCAGAGGCAGCATTGATCCGCCGTATTTACGCTATTGGTAAGCATGTGAGTGCTGACGCCCGGGTTGATATCGCACGCCACCTGACTCTCGAACCCATCATGGGGCGGGGTTTCGACGTGATGAATCCCAAGCAGTTCCAGCGCTTGGTTGAGTATGGGGAAGGATACCGTCTCATAATTCTGGATACCTTGAGTCGGATTCATCAGCTCGATGAGAACAGCAATGGTGATATGTCTCGCTTGGTGGCCAGGTTGGAGCAGCTGGCGTTGTGCACAGGTGCGTCGGTTCTGTATCTGCATCACGTTAACAAGGGCAGCGCCAGAGACGGTTCAGCGGACCAGCAGCAGGCGGCACGTGGAGCATCCGCGTTGATCGATAACGCCCGCTGGTGTGGCTATATAACCAGAATGTCGGAGGACGAGGCCAAGCGACTTTCAGACCGCAGCTTTGATCGTGCAGCCATTGGTGAAGATCGGCGGCGCTATTTTATCCGGTTTGGGGTATCCAAGCAGAACTACGATATAACCCCGGTTGACCGCTGGTTTGAACGCCAGGAAGGGGGTGTTCTTCGTCCTGTTACCTTGCTACCTGCCGGTGACGTTGAGCGTCGGGACCGACAGCTGCGGAGGTGTGCTGATGGATTTTAAACTGACGCACGCACGCCATGATCCCATGCACTGTTTGGCACCAGGGTTGTTTCGCAGCCTCAAGCGTGGCGAGAGGAAAAAATCGAAACTCGATATCACGTATCACTATGGGCTGGGTACACACGTCCGGTTTGTTGGCTTTGAGCCTTTGGGTGCCGATGATATGCGGTTGCTGCAAGGGCTGGTGGCGCTGGCAGGCCCGGAAGGTGTGCTTCTTTCTCCGAATCCATCAGCCAGTATTCCTCGCCAGCTGCGCTTGAAGCTGGCACCGAAGTCAGATGCCCTTCACAGCGATGGTTTGGTCGTGCACCACCAGCTTACTCGATTGCTCAGAGAGGTAGGTTGGCATCATAGCGGGGCTAACCTCCGCACGGTCAAAGCCAGTCTGGTTCGGATGTCCAATGTGACGGTCATCATTGAGCGCCAGTCTCGGCAAGCGTCTTTTCACCTGATGAGTCATGTGTTTGATGAGAGTGATGGCTCTTTGTTTGTGTGCCTGAATCCGCAGTTGGCAGAGGCGGTGTTGGGCCACCGGCCCCATTCGCGTATTTACCTGGACGAGGTTCGTGGTTTGAGCACTGATCCGGCGCGACTGATGCATCAACGCCTTTGTGGCTGGATAGATCCTGGCAAACACGGTCGGGTCGAATTGGACACATTGTGCGGCTATATCTGGCCGGAGTCTGGAAGTAGCGCTGCCATGAGGAAGCGACGCCAGTTTGCTCGTCAAGCGATCGAACAGCTTCGAAGTATCGGCTGGATGTGTGAGGAATACAGCAATCGGAAGTGGCTGATTCGCAGGCCGGAGAGAGCAGTGAAGGGCAGAGATTGGAAGCAAGTCAGTGCAGTAACGTTCACAGGGCAGTGCAGCAACGTTCACGAACCAGTGCAATAACGTTCACGCAGTGTTTTCTGGAAGTCAGGTGCTGCAAGGCTTGCAGAGGGTTCTGAAAATCGATCCAAGATTATCCATAGATAATCCATCAGCTGCAGGCCTCAGCGCCTTGCAGAGGCGCACGGCCTACAGTAGTGCGGCTGTCGCCGCGGTTTGACGCCAAGAGGAAGAGTTTAGCCGCTAAAACTGGCATGACCCAGAGAGCGGGCCGCTCTGATTGTATGTTGTATGTAGTAGCGCAATACAACATACAACATACAAGGGGAAAGGAGTGGAGATACTCGTTGTTTGAAAGAAGGATAATTCAGGTGTCCCAAGTCCGTCCGTATTACTAATGCCGGGAAGCACTTTGGATTTGATTGGTAAGAGGCTTATTTTGAGCTGGCCACTCCCTTGGCGTTAAACCTTTGAAAAGTTGGAAAGTGATAGGAAATCGTTGGCTCGGTACGTTGTATTCAACATGGAACTCTTTGTTTTTTGTGGTTTTTTAGCGGTTCTGGTTGTTTTTTGAAAGGTGCTAATTGAGTTTTTTGGGAGCCACCAGAAAACCATCGGTAAACAACAGATTTCAACGATGTGTCCGTTCAAAAAACAAGACGGTGGAGCGGGCAGGATGTGTGAAGTTAGCTAACCGGCAAGCCGGTTATCTATCTTCACTTGCCCTTATTCGCACCTGGCGGTGCTCAACGGGAATCCTGCTCTGCGAGGCCACCGGCTACCGCCGGTTTTAACGAGGTGGCGACATGGAGAAAGAAGTAAGAAGGCAGCATTTGAGGGTGCCGGTTCTGCCTCATGAAAAGGCAAAAATTGAAGAGAACGCGAAGAGTGCAGGGGTGAGCGTGGCTCACTTTCTGCGCGAAGTGGGGCAAGGGTATGAGGTTCAGGGGGTGACTGATTATGAGCGCGTCCGTGAGCTGGCCCGGATCAATGGTGATCTTGGTCGGCTTGGTGGCCTTCTAAAGTGGTGGCTGACCGACGACATAAGAACGGCATCCTTTGGTGCAGATACGATACAGCGCCTGCTGGCGAGAATTGAAGATACGCAAGATCAGATGGCGGCTGTTATGAAAAATATTGTCCGTCCGAGGGCGGATCGGTGATTTTTTTAGCGGCTAAAAAGATTGGGAGGTTTGGATGATTGCCAAGCAGGTTCCCATGCGCTCAATAGGCAAGTCAGACTTTTCTAGTCTGGCCAGCTACATCACGGATGCTCAAAGCAAAGATCATCGCCTTGGTCATGTGAGCATCACCAACTGTGATTCGGGCAGTTTGGCGGCGGCTATTGAAGAAGTGCTAGCCACTCAGCACCTGAATACTCGCGCAAAGAGCGATAAGACATATCACCTGATCGTTAGTTTTCGTGCTGGGGAAAATCCAGACGCGGAAATCTTAAAGGCGATAGAGGAAAAAATTTGCCAGGGTTTGGGGTATGGGGAGCATCAAAGAATCAGTGCTGTTCATACCGATACGGACAATCTTCATATCCATATTGCAATCAATAAGATTCACCCGACCAGGAACACTATTCATGAGCCTTACTACTCGCACCGGGCGTTAAGTGATTTGTGCGAGACGCTGGAGGCTGAATATGGTCTGGAGCCTGACAATCACATGCCCCATCAGAGAGGGGCTGCGGCGCGAGCTGCGGATATGGAGCGACATTCAGGGATTGAAAGTCTGGTGGGTTGGATCAAGCGGGAATGCTTGGGTGAAATCAAAAGTGCTGGCACTTGGGAAGAGCTGCATGACGTATTGCAGCAAAACGGTCTGGAAATGCGGCGGCGGGGTAATGGGCTGGTGGTAGTTGCTGATGATGGAACCACTGTTAAAGCGAGCACTCTTGCCAGAGAGCTTTCCAAGCCAGCATTAGAAAAGCGGCTTGGGTCTTTTGTTGAGCCAGCGGGGCAGAAGGCCAAGACGGTAAAGCGGAGCTATAAAAAGGCCCCGGTGCGATCCCGGATCAATACGACCGAGCTTTATGCCAAGTACAAGAGCGAACAGCAGAAGCTGACGGCTTCCAGAGCAGACGCCTTGGCTCAAGCCAAGCGCCGGAAGGATAGGGCTGTTGAAACTGCAAAGGCCGCTAACAAGTTGCGGCGGGCAACCATCAAGGCTTTGCGTGGGAAAGGGGTAAACAAGAAGCTGCTGTATATGCAAGCCAGCGCATCCCTGAAAGGCAATCTGGACAGCATTCATAAGGATTACGCCAAGGATAGGGAGCGGCTTTATAACGGCTTCCAGCGGCGTACCTGGGCGGACTGGCTCAAAGAGCAGGCAGGGAAGGGTAATGGTGAAGCGTTGGCGACGCTGCGGGCGCGGGGAGCGGCACAGGGCCTTCAAGGCAACACCTTGGCATCAAAAGGGCGGGCCAAGCCGGGGAATGCCCCAGTAATCGACAACATCACGAAAAAGGGGACCGTGATTTACCGAGTAGGGAAGAACGCGGTCCGTGACGATGGCGACCGGCTACAGGTTTCCCGCGACGCTACACGTGAAACGGTGCTGGCCGCTCTGCGGCTGGCAGTGGAGCGATATGGCAAGCATATCAGCGTCAACGGGCCACCGGAGTTTAAGGCTCTGGTAGTCCGTTCCGCCGTTGACGGCAAGTTGGCAGTGACGTTTGCCGATCCTGCCTTGGAGAAACGTCGGGAAGCGTTACTTCAAGATAATTTCAGCGTGTCGGCAAAGAGACCCATCGTCGCTAAGGTTGGCAAGATACCGCCGCCGATAGCGCATGGGTATCTGCGGACTTTATCGGATCTCGGTGTGATGAAAATCGAAGGTCCAACAGCGATTTCGCCACAGCCTATTGTGACGCGCATGATCAGTGATTCAGAGCCACTCAAATCCAGGTTGCAGGCGAAATGGAACGCCAGAAAGGAGCAATCCCAGCGCCGAAAGGGGCGTGGAAGGTAACCAGATACTCGTATTTGAGTCTATGAGCCCGGGCATGGTGCCAAGGGCGACTACCGACTAGCTATGTGGCGCAGCTAGAACGATGAACAAGCCGCTGGATGATCGCCGTGCGAAGTAGGCGATTGAACGTAGCCATTCATTGAAAAGGTGTACCCATGAATACATCCCATTTTTTAGCGGCTAAAAAAACAGCCGTATCTGTTGCCTTGGTTGCTGCCCTGACATTCAGTGTCGTAGGCCCGGCTCAAGCCGGTATTCCAGTTATCGACGGTGGCAACCTCACGCAGAACATCATGACTGCTATCGAGTCTGTAGCGCAGACGCTCAAGCAGATTGAGCAGTACCAGACCCAGTTGCAGCAGTACGAAAACCAGCTACAGAACACAATGGCACCGGCGGCATATATCTGGGATCAGGCCCAGACCACCATCAACCGACTGATAGCCGCTCAAAACACGCTGGCGTATTACGAAACCCAGCTTGGCAGCCTGGACAACTATCTGTCCAAATTCCAAGACGTTGCTTATTACCGCAGCTCGCCGTGCTTTAACGGCACCGGCGGCTGCACAGATGCAGAGCGGGCGGCAATGGCCGAAAACCGCCGCCTGGCGTCCGAGTCGCAGAAAAAAGCCAACGATGCCCTGTTTCAGACCGTGGCCGACCAGCAAAAGGCATTGAAGGATGACGCCCGTACTCTGGAGCGGCTGCAAAGTGCCGCCCAGGGTGCCGAAGGCCAATTGCAGGCCATCGGTTATGCAAACCAGCTCGCCAGCAACCAAGCCAACCAGCTTTTGCAGATGCGCACGATGATGGCTGCCCAATACACAGTGATAGCGGCAAGGATGCAGGCGGATGCAGACAGACAAGCCTTAGAGCAGGCTTCTAAGGAGCAGCTTTATAGAGGGCTGCAAGAGCCGGTGGATCGTTCTAGAAGCAAGGAGTACTGACCATGAAAATCCTGCTTAAAACCATGTTCTTGTTGTTGCTTTCAGTAGCTGTAGTGGGCTGCAAGGAAGAAACAAAGCCTGAACCTGAAGAGTTGATCTACAAGAGCCTGGAAGGGCCGGTAGACCGCTCCAAGAGCAAGGAGTACTGATCATGAAAACTGTATTTTTTCGCTGGGGTTGGGTGCTTCCGTTTCTGCTGCTTTCTCAGAATGCCGCCGCCGCTATAGAGCGCGGTGGTGTTCTAAATGAAGTTTCAGATAGGTTTTTGAACGCAAGTAGCGGTTGGGCCGGAACCATCACTGATGCTGCATCCTGGCTGTTCTGGACGCTGGTTGTTATTTCGATGGTCTGGACGTTCGGCATGATGGCCTTGCGCAAGGCCGACATTGGCGAGTTCTTCGCGGAGTTCGTCCGGTTCACGATCTTCACCGGCTTTTTCTGGTGGCTGCTCATCAACGGCCCCAACTTTGCAATGGACATCATCAATTCGTTGCGGACGCTTGCCAGTGATGCGTCAGGACTATCAAGGGGCTTGAACCCCTCCACACCCATCGACATTGCTTTCGATATTCTGGCAAAAGCGGCGAAGAGCTATAGCATTACCAGTCCCATCGACAACTTATCCATCTTCCTAACAACTCTGGCTATCCTGGCATGTATGGCCATTGTCGCTGCCAACGTGCTGCTGGTGCTTGTAAACGCTTGGGTGTTGGCTTACGCCGGAATATTTGTATTGGGATTCGGTGGATCTCGCTGGACTTCTGATATTGCCATTAACTACTTCCGGAGCGTTGTTGGGATTGCGCTCAAGCTGATGACCATGACATTGCTTGTTGGTATTGCCATGTCAATTATCGACGGTTATCACGCTGACCTTGCGTCGGATGCTCCGATAGATGAGTTGCTGGTGATTTTCGTTGTGTCCCTTGTTCTTGTCATTCTGGTAAACAGCGTACCGAACGTCATAGCGGGCCTTATTCCTGGTGGTGGTGCGGCAGCAAGTGCCGGTAGTTCTTTTGGTGCTGGTGCCATCATGGGTGCGGGTATGGCAGCGGCAGGCATGGCTACCGGCGGCGCGGCGCTCGCAGCCAAGGCCACGATGGGAGCTGCTGCCGGTGCAACGGGTGGGGCATCCGCTATCCAGGCGGCATTCCAGAAAGCATCAGCCAGCATGGGTGCCGGTGGCGATATGCCCAGCATGGGGTCGATAGTCAACAGTGGTGGCAGCGGCAGTGGTGAGGCTGGTACGGCTGACAGTTCACCGTTTGCCCAGGCAGCAGGCTTTGGTGATAGCGGCAGCAGTTCAAGTGGTGGCGGTTTTGCCAGGGCGGCGAAGCTGGCCGCTGGTACTGCATCCGAGTTGGCCAAGGGTGCCGGTTCTCAAATGACGCAAGGGTTCAAAGAGCGCGTTGCGGAGACAGCAGGTGGAAAGATGGCTGCTTCGATCCGCGAAAGCATGGAGTCGAAAGAAGCGGGCGAGTCCAGCCAATTTGAGGGAAACAGTCTAGGTGGCAATCAAGACAACGACGAAGTGGCTGCATTCGTGAACCGTGACGTCAGTAGTACCGATGGCGATGAAGGTAGGAGTTAAACCATGACAACACCTTACATGGCCGCATTGGCGGCCCTGGATGAAACGCCAAGGGAAGAAGCTGGCCAAGTGTTTGTTTCGCCGCTGGGCGATCAATCGACCGAGGTTGACAGAGAGGCAGAAGCGGCGGCTTTTGTCGCACGGCCAGACCCTATGCAAGAGCTTGAAGCCAAGCCGGTACGCATCGAGGCCAAGGGAGGCAGTAATCAGCGGTCGGCATTCGCGGAAGCGGCGGGGCTGTACTTGTGAGGCGCACCGGGCTGGTTCTGGCCAGCCCGGCACTTTCAATCAACACCTATTGGAGAGGTGAATCATGACAACACAGCATATTATCGAAGCCGGCAAGTAGTGCATCAGGCCGCCAATATTCTTGCTTCCCTGGAGTTCATCGACCAAGTCGCCGCGCAGCAGATCGGGCCGATGGCCGAGGCGGTGGCCAATATGTTCATGGTGGTCTACTACCAGGCAGAAACCGGGAGAGCGACACCGGCAGATTTCCAGGAAGCTATGGACGGCTTGAAACAAGCATTACCTGTGACGGCAGGGGGTGGTTATGGCTCATAGTGAGAAATTCCGGTTGCGTGCTAGGCCGGGCTTTAGGGCGTGTATGGTGGTATTGGCCAGGCGGCACAAGGCGACTCCCAGGAGGCCATCGAGGCAGTGCGCCAATCGCTGACACCCTGATTAGATTTGAACGCCAGGAATGAAAGAGGGCGGCAGTCGCCCTTTTCTTTAGCTGCTAAAGGTGTTCATCAAACGGTGGTTTTCTGAACACCATGAAAATCTTGTCTGACCTGTCATTTTCAGAAGACGACTGCACCAGTTGATTGGGCGTAATGGCTGTTGTGCAGCCAGCTCCTGACAGTTCAATATCAGAAGTGATCTGCACCAATCTCGACTATGCTCAATACTCGTGTGCACCAAAG
>DXBL01000276.1 GCA_019116555.1 Candidatus Pseudomonas excrementavium | reverse complement strand
GGCAGTGGGCAGGTAAGTCTGGGGCACGTTCGGTGTCCGACGGCACTGGGCAGTTGCCCTTGGCGAACACGCACCCGTGCCGTCCGTGGCGCTCGTGTGCGGCCGTCCATGGCCGCACACGGTTCGCCAAGGGCAACTGCCCAGCACCGTCCTGTAACCTGGGTGTGGCTGCGAGGGGCCCCCTGGGAAACGTCGAGCACCAGCTCGATGAGCGTCCTATCCAGCACCGCCCGACTGCCGCCGGACACGGCCCTCCATGCTGCGCCTACAGCAACCTTACCTTGAACCGCCGCCCCTTGATCTTGCCTTCCTCCAACCGCTCCAGCGCGGTTTTCGCCAAATCCCAGCGCACCGCCACCAGGGCCTGGAAATCACTGATGCTGATCTTGCCGATGGCATCGCCGGGCAGTCCGGCCTCGCCGGTGAGTGCGCCGAGCAGGTCGCCGGGGCGTACCTTGTCTTTGCGTCCGCCCGCTACCGCCAGGGTGCGCATCGGTGCCAGCAGCGGCTTGTCGAGGCGCTCTGGCAGCTGGTCCAGCTCGCACCAGGGCAGCGGCTCGCCGAGCTGCTGCTCGATGCTGCGCGCTCGTCCCTGTTCCGCTGGCGCCACCAGGCTCAGGGCCAGGCCGGGCTGGCCGGCCCGCCCGCTGCGGCCGATGCGGTGGGTATGCACTGCCGGGTCGGGTGACAGCTCGGCATTGATCACCGCTGCAACCCCTTCCACGTCGATCCCGCGGGCCGCCACATCGGTGGCCACCAGCACACTGCAGCTCTGGTTGGCGAACAGCGCCAGCACCTGGTCGCGCTCGCGCTGCTCCATATCGCCATGCAGGGCCTGGGCGCTCACGCCGCTGGCTGCCAGCAGTTGCTGCACCTGCTGGCATTGCTGGCGGGTGTGACAGAAGACGATGCAGGGTTGCGGCCGTTCATCCGCCAGCAGCCGCAGTACCGCCGGCAACCGTTCATCGGCGCTGACTTCATAGAAGCGCTGGGTGATCGGGTTGCGGACTTCGACGTCCTCGATCACCACCTGTTGTGGCTCACGCAGAAAGCGTCCAGCCAACTGCTCGATACCCGGCGGATAGGTGGCGGAAAACAGCAGGGTCTGGCGCCGCTCGGGGGTGGCCTGGATGATTTCGCTGATGCTGTCGATGAAACCCATGTCGAGCATGCGGTCGGCTTCGTCCAGCACCAGGCAGTTGAGCTTGTCCAGGCTCAGGGTGCCGCGCGCCAGATGGTCCTTCACTCGCCCCGGCGTGCCGACGATCACATGCGCTCCCTGCTCCAGCGAGGCCGCCTGTGGGCCGAACGGGGTGCCGCCGCACAGGGTGATGATCTTGATATTGGGGATGCCCCGCGCCAGTGTCCGCAGTGCCGTGGCGGTCTGTCCCGCGAGTTCCCGGGTCGGACTCAGCACCAGCGCCTGGCAGCCGAAAAACGCCGGGTTGAGCGGCGCCAGCAGACCGATGCCGAAGGCGGCGGTCTTGCCACTGCCGGTGCGCGAGCGAGCAATCAGATCCTGCCCGGCGAGGATGATCGGCAGGGCGGCGGACTGCACCGGCGTCATGCTCCGATAGCCGAGATGATCGATGGTGGCAAGCAGGGAAGGGGGCAGCGGGAGAGAGGAAAATGCGCTTGTAGTCACGGTAGCGGCCTGCTGAAGATAGGCGCCACAGTGTAACAGAAGCCGGGTGACGCCCGGTCAGTTCCTGATTCGCGACTTGCGGAACCCGCCATGGGTGACGAAGGATCCGGTGTCGCCGAGTAACCAGAAGCGTGTCGCACGATAACAGGCTTGCAAGCGGGAGACGTGATAACTCCGCGCCTTGTGGTAGGCCCAGCTCCAGCTGCGTTTCGACTTGCTCATATTCTACTGTTGCCGTGTTCATGATCGGCCGAGCCGATACCGGTGACAAAACGACCTTGGCAGGCGGTGGTGTTGGAAAAGCGGATCATGTTCATGCTGCGGTAACGTCCTTGTACAAACTTTACCTGTGTTCAGCGGCCTGCCTCAGCCCTGACAATGGCGTTTGAGGGGATTCAGCGGTATTGGTTCCCGGTTTTATTCTGGCCTGCGGTAATTCGGCAGGGTGGCATTTTGCTGGGGTATGAGCCCCGCTCCGCCTGCTCTATAGCAAGGCCATCGCCGTTACGCCGGCCGCCAGATGATGCCGTCGTTGGTCGCAGGGCGCCACGGGGCCGGCCATTTTTCTTCGGCAAATGTGGAGTGCGTCAAACTTTCGGCATGCAACCCGGCCCAGCGGTGCATGTCTGATGTTCAGTGGGTGCAGCACACCGTAATATCGTGAGCCGGAAGGTAGTCACCCGAACAGGGTATTGTCCACGACGAAGCTCCCGCCCTAGGGTGCGAGCAGACCCCTCAATCCAAAAGCTGTGCAGATGTCCGATTCCACTTCAGATTTCCTGGCTGCGGATGCCCATGCCCAACGGCGCTATGCGCCGTTGACGCGGGTGATATTTCGCCTGCTGCTCGCCGGGCTCAGCGGCTTTCTACTCTGCGTGCCCTGGTTGAGTGCCAGCCTGTACTGGGTCGGCTGGTTTGCCTGGGTGCCGCTGCTGTTCGCCCTGCGCGATACCCGGCCGTGGGCCGCGCTGCTGCTGGGCTGGGTTGCCGGTACGCTCTGTTCTGCCGGTGGCAGCTACTGGCTGGCCGAGTTCATGGTCAACCTCAAGCAGGTCCGCCCGCTGCTGAGCACCCTGCTGGCCCTGCTGTTCTGGTGTTATCTTGGTCTGGTCATCGGCCTGGGGTGCCTGCTTTACCGCTGGTGGGTCCGGCGTCTGGGCGGTTGGGACCTGCTGGCCTTTCCCGTCGCCATGGTCTCGGTCATGGCGCTCTACCCGATGTTGTTCAAGACTCATTTCGCCGATGGGCAGGTCGACTTTCTGCCAGCCCTGCAAGCCATCGACCTCACCGGCGCGCCGGGCCTGGACGCGGTGATGATGCTGTTCAGCGTGCTGATCTATCGCTTGCTGACACCCCGGCGTTCACCCGCGGCGGCGTACTCCCGGTTAGCCCAGGGAACGGCCTGGGCGTTGCTGGCACTGTGGCTGGGGTATGGCTATATCAACCTGTACGAGTGGGACCGGCGCATGCAGCAGTGGGACACCCGGCGAGTCGGTCTGGTGCAGCCCAACGATGCCATCACCCTGGGCATTCCCGAGCCGGCGACCGGCTTCACCCGGGAATCACCGCCGGAAATGCTGGCGACCGAACGGCTGGTGGCCGCTGGCGCTCAGTGGGTGGCCTGGCCCGAGGCGCGCTACAAGGGTTATTTCGACGATTACAGTGTGCGTGACAGTTATGCCCGGGCGATTACCCGGCACGGCGTGCCCTTGATCTTCCATGATGTCGAACGGCGCTGGGTGGACGCCCAGCGGGTCAGCTTCAACACGGTGGCCTTGCTGGACGAGCAGGGCGAACTGGCGGCGCAGTACCGCAAGATGCTGCGCATGCCCTTCGGTGAATACCTGCCAGAGCCCTGGTCGTGGCCGGTGCTCAAGGGACTGACCGACCTGGTATTCGGCGAGTTCCTGCGCCCGCTCGGTGCCGGCAGCGAGCACATCGCTTTTGATCTGAACGGCATGCGCGTGGTGCCGAAGGTGTGTTACGAGGCGGCCTTCCCCGGCTTCGTTGCCGAGGCGATCCATACCGACGGTGCCGGCAAGATGTTGCTGTTCCTCTCCCAGGACAACTGGTTCGGTGAGACATCCCAGCCGTTTCATCATGGCAATATGTCGATCCTGCGCGGGGTGGAGAATCGCGTGCCCATGGCCCATCTGATCAACAACGGGCCATCGCTGGTGACCGCGCCCAATGGCCGCCGGCTGGCCAGCAGTGAGGCCTTCAACCGGGCCGAGTTGCTGGCCGATGTGCCCTTTTCCGAGCAGGCAGGCGGCAGTTTCTACAGCCGGCATCCGCAGCTGTTCCTCAATCTGATCTATGGACTGGCGGTGATGCTGATCCTGCTGGCGGGGTGGCGGGGTCGGTCGCGGGTCAGACGGCGAGGCCGGCGCTGTAGCCGGAAGACCAGGCCCACTGGAAATTGAACCCGCCCAGGTGACCACTGACATCCAGCACTTCGCCCACGAAGAACAGCCCGGGGCAGTCCCGGGCCTCCATGGTTTTCGAGCTGACCGCCTCGGTGGCCACACCACCCAGGGT
>DXBL01000275.1 GCA_019116555.1 Candidatus Pseudomonas excrementavium | reverse complement strand
TGCGGCATTATCCGCAAGCCGAACATTTCGCCCATTCCGTCGGCTATGTCGGGCGGATCAACGAACGGGAACAGGAGCGTATCGACCCGGTGGCCTATGCCGGCACGCATTATATCGGCAAGACCGGGGTTGAGCGTTTCTACGAAGACCTGCTGCACGGTACGGTAGGCTACGAAGAGGTGGAAACCAACGCGCGCGGCCGCGTCCTGCGCGTGCTCAGCCGCACCGAACCGGTATCCGGCAGCGATATGACCCTACATCTGGACAGTGACCTGCAGGCCGTGGCGGAAGAGGCGTTGGGTAACCGTCGGGGCGCGGTGGTGGCCATCGAGCCGAAGACCGGTGGGGTGCTGGCGTTCGTCAGTCAGCCGGCCTTCAATCCCAACCTGTTCGTCACCGGCATCAGCCACGCCGACTACGGCGCGCTGCGCGACTCCCTCGACCAGCCGCTGTTCAACCGGGTACTGCGCGGGCTCTATCCGCCCGGCTCGACCATCAAACAGATCGTCGCCCTGGCCGGGCTGGAGTATGGCGTGACCACCCGCACCGCCCGGGTTTACGATCCCGGCTTCTATCAATTGCCCAACAACAGCCACAAGTACCGTAACTGGAACCGTTATGGGGATGGTTGGGTGGATATGAAGCTGGCCATGGCGCGTTCCAATGACACCTATTTCTACGATCTGGCGCACAAGCTGGGCATCGATCGCATGCACGAGTTCATGTCGCAGTTCGGCCTGGGCAGCCGGGTGTCGCTGGATATGTTCGAGGAAACCGCCGGCCTGATGCCGTCGCGCGAGTGGAAACGGGCCTCGCGCCGCCAGGCGTGGTATCCGGGGGAGACATTGATCACCGGTATCGGTCAGGGCTACATGCTGACCACACCCTTGCAGCTGGCCCATTCCACGGCGTTGATCGCCAATCGCGGCGTATGGAAGCGCCCGCGCATGCTGATGCACGCCGACGGGGTACCGCCGGATGAAGAGGGCACGCCGCCGGATGTGGTACTGAAGAACCCGGACGACTGGGATTTCATCATCAAGACCATGGAGGAGGTGATGCACGGTGAGCGGGGCACGTCGCGCGCCGCGGCAGCGGGTGCGCCTTACCGCATGGCCGGCAAGACCGGTACCGCCCAGGTGGTCGCCATTGCCCAGGGCGCACGTTACGATTCGGAAGCGCTGAAGGAGCGGCACCGGGATCACGCCCTGTTCGTGGGGTTCGCGCCGGTGGATGATCCGCAGATTGCCGTGGCCGTGATGGTTGAGAATGGCGAGTCCGGCGGCCGGGTGGCCGCGCCGGTGGCCCGGGCGCTGTTCGATGCCTGGCTGCTGGAACCCGAGCCGGAATCCGCGACGGATGGCGCTGCAACGGATAGCGTCACGGAGGAAGCCCAATGAAGCCGCTGTCTGGCATCTCACCACCCGATTCCCGCGGCCTGCGCCGCGAGCCCTGGTGGATGCGCCTGCATATCGATCCCTGGTTGCTGCTGTTGGTGCTGGTGCTCGCCGGCGCGGCAGGCTTCGTGCTCTATTCCGCCAGCAGCAAGAGCATGGCGATGATCTATCGTCAGGCCGCGCATTATGCGGTTGGCCTGGCGGCGATGATTTTCGTTGCCCAATTCAAGCCGCGCTTCATGGAGCGCTGGCTGCCACCGGCCTACCTGGTATCGGTGTTACTGCTGGTGGCGGTACTGTTGATCGGCACCGAAGCCAAGGGGGCCCAGCGCTGGATAAGGATTCCCGGGCTGATCACCTTCCAGCCATCGGAAATCATGAAGCTGGTGATGCCCATGAGCGTGGCCTGGTACCTGGGGCGGCGGGAGATGCCGCCACGTTTCAAGCATGTCTGCATCTGCCTGCTGATTATCCTGGTGCCGGTGGTGCTGATCCTCAAGCAGCCGGATCTGGGCACGACCCTGTTGATTGCCGCCTCGGGGCTGTTCGGGGTGTTGCTGGCGGGGCTGCGCTGGCGTTACATTCTCGGGGCGCTGGCCTTGCTGGGGCCGGGTGCGGCGGCCATGTGGTTCTTCGTCATGCATGGCTATCAGAAACAGCGGGTGATGACCTTTCTCAACCCGGAAAGCGATCCGCTGGGTGCGGGCTGGAATATCATTCAGTCCAAGGCGGCGATCGGCTCGGGCGGGGTCTTCGGCAAGGGCTGGCTGCAGGGCACCCAATCGCACCTGGACTTCCTGCCGGAGGGCCATACCGACTTCATCATCGCCGTGCTGGCCGAGGAGTTCGGGCTGGTCGGGGTAGCGCTGCTGCTGTTCGTCTACCTGTTGATTGTCGCGCGTGGGTTATACATCACCCACCATGCCCAGGAAAGTTTCAGCAAGTTGCTTGCGGGCAGCATCACGCTGACGTTTTTTGTCTACGTATTCGTTAATATCGGCATGGTCAGTGGCCTGCTGCCCGTGGTCGGCGTACCCTTGCCGCTGATCAGTTACGGTGGCACCTCATTGATTACGCTGCTGGTCGGCTTCGGCATCCTGATGTCCATTCATACGCACCGCAAGTGGATGACGCAGGGATGAAAACATTTTCTTGGGAGATCGGGATTGCTCATGTTTGATCGCGTTTCAGGCAGATCG
>DXBL01000274.1 GCA_019116555.1 Candidatus Pseudomonas excrementavium | reverse complement strand
GGGTTGCCAAACACGGTGCTGGCATCCTGGGCGGAGGAGGAGCGGCCAGCGAAACCGGTACCCATGCCGCTGACGCTTTGCTCGTTGATGGCCAACCCGTTTGCCATTAACTGGCAGGAAGCACTGGCTACGGCTATGGCCAGGGTGGTTTTGAACCAAGCGTGTTTGATCATTGGGTACTCCTGTTGACTTTGTTGGAAGCCGCGGAAGCTAGCAGGAAAAAAACTGCCGCGCTACGGCTTTTGCGCTCAATTCCTGATAATTCACGTTAAAAAACGTAAACAGCCATAAAATTGGCGAGAGACTGATCAGTCACCCTGCATCCGCGTGGTTTGTGTTGCCGTGCAATAGGTTGACAGGTTGCCTAGAACCCACCGGAGCGCACCAGGTTCAGCCGCCGCCAGAGTGCCAGCCGATTGTTCAGCTCTGCCAGTGTAGCAGTGCCCTGTCTCGCGGCGCGGTGCAACAGGATCAGCAGGATCTCGGCCGTAGTCTGAGCGTCGGCGGCGGCATTGTGGCGCTCGCTGTTGGCCAGGTGAAAGTGCTGCTGCCAGTCGTCCAGCGTCGAACAGTACCGAGCCGCTTCAGGGAACAGCATGGGAGCCAGTTCGGCTACATCCAGAAAACGATGCTGTAGCCGGTAGTTCAGATCCTGGTGTAGGCCGCGGCTGAGCATGCGCCGATCGAAACCCGCATGGAAAGCGGCAAAGACGCAGCGGCCAGCGAACTCCATCAGATCGAGCAGCGCTTCCTCGGCCGGGCAACCGGCATGCACCTCGCTGGGTGCGATCTCATGCAGCAGAGTGGCCTGGCTGGCGCGATGGGCTGGACGCAGCAGGGTGCACTCGAATTGATCCGCCATATGCAGGGTGCCGCCATCTATCGCCACCGCGCCAATGGAGAGGATGTCATCCCGTTGCAGATCCAGGCCACTGGTTTCCAGGTCCAGCACCACCAACCGTGCTTGATCGACCGGCGTGCTGTCGATGGGTTGCGGTGTGGGCAGCGCAGCTCTGCGAGCCGTCAGCGTCGGCGAGAGACCAACCGAACGACCGCGCAGTAGCAGGCGGCGCAGTTTCATAGCTGGTATCTCAAGGCCAGACTGGACTGCAGACGTTGGGCCTGGCGGAAGGACTCGCGGAGGATGCGGCGGTCCAGGTGGTTCAGGGTATCGGGCGCCAGACGATTACTGAAGGGCTGTTGCTCGCGCTCCTGTCGCTGATGCTGTTGCATGCGGATGAGCTGGATGAACTCATAGGCTTCAACATAGGCGTCGGCATCCAGTGCATCAATCACGCCCTGTTGCTTGAGCAACTGCAGGCGCCGAAGGGTGCCAGTCTCGCTGATACCATGGGCTAAGGCCAGCACCCGCGCCGCGTCGACAAAGGGCGTCAGTCCCTGGATTTTCAGATCCAGGGTGTTTTTCTCATGACCACTTCGGGATGTGACGAAATCGCGGAACAGGCCGACCGGCGGGCGGTGGGCGAGGGCGTTGCGGGCCATCAGGTGCTGGAACGTGGTGTTGTGCGCCACCATGTCCAGTACGGCATCGAACAGCGCCTGAGCACCCGCCGGCTCGCCCCAGACGACGCGAAAATCGAAGAAGATGGACGATGCCAGCAGGTTCTCCGGGGTGGCCGACTGGATGCAGCGGCTAAAGCGGGTCTGCCATTCGGCGCGGGACAGACAGAGCTCGGGATTGCTCGCCATGATATTGCCCTTGCACAGCGTGAATCCGCATTCGGCCAGCGCCTGGTTGATCTGCTGCGCCAAAGGCAGCAGTTGCTGGCGATAGGTGGCGGCCTGCTCGGCGTTCTCGGCTTCGAACAGCATGCCATTGTCCTGATCGGTCATCAGCGTCTGCTCGCGCCGGGCCTCGCTGCCGAAACACAGCCAGGTGAAGGCAACGCCGGGGTCGCCATGCTGGCGCAGGCACAACTCAATGACCCGGCATACGCTGTGGTCGTTAAGCAGGGTGATGATGTGGGTGACCTGGGCCGCGGACGCACCGTAGGCCAGCATGCTGTCGACCAGGTGATGAATATCCCGGCGCAGGGCTACCAGACTGACGATGTTTTCGGCCTGGCTGATGGCGCGCGCCAGGTGCACCAGGTCCACCCGTTGCAGGGCGAACAGGTCTCGTTCGGAGACCACGCCCACCAGCCGCCCATCATCCACCACGCACAGGTGAGCGATGTGTTCGCGGGTCATGCTGATAGCGGCGTCGAAGGCGCTGGCAGTCGACGGCAGGTAGCAGGGGGACGGCGTCATCACCCCGGCAATGGGTTGCTGCAGGTCGACCTGGCCTTCTGCAACAATGCGACGCAGATCGCGCAGAGTGAAGATGCCCCCTGGCGCGGCCTGCGCATCGGTAATGACGATACTGCCCACGCTGGCTTCATGCATGATCCTCACTGCCGCGCCGATGGCGGTGTCCGCGGCGCAGCTGACCGGCTCGCGGATGGCGATCTGCGCCAGGACGGTATCCAGTGAATAGTGGGCGCCGACCGTTTCCGCGGCCTGGCGTTGCACCTGCAGGTTGACCTGCTGCAGCAGACTGCTGACGCCGCGCAAGGCGAAATCGCGGAATACCGGAGACATGCCGACCAGCGCGCTGAAATCGGCGCGGGGCAACAGCAGGCAGAAGGTGTCCTGCCCGGCTATATGCTCGGTACGGGTGGCGCGATCGCCAATGAGGGCGGCCAACGGAAAGCATTCACCGATGCTGATCTCGAAGGTGGTGTCCGGTGCATCCTGCCCGGCAAGCCGCCGTTCGCCCCGCACGCGCCCCTGTTTGACGATATGAAAATACTGCACCGGTCCGTCGCTGGGGCGAATGATGACATCCCCCTCGGCATAGAAGCGCAACTGGCAGTGTTCCACCATCCAGGCCAGATGGTGGGTTTCCATCTGGGCGAATGGCGGATAGCCGAGCAGGAAGGTCATGGTGCCGTGGATATTCTGCTTCACGGCCGTTCTGCCCACCTGATCGAGGGAGTCGTCTCTGCTCATCTGCGCTTCTCCGCGAAAGGGATAGTTCACCTCGGCTGCCGCGCGCAGCCCATCCGACATAAGTCTAGTGTCGTTTTCGAATGGATGGGCTAGGTTGATAGAACAATAAGGAGACAATCCTGTCCGCACCCTCTGATTACGACGCTGCCCGGCAACAGGCGACTCATGATCCCGAGTTGTTCCGGGCCGAGCAGGCAGCTCAGCTGAAATGGCATACCCCGCCCACCATCCTCTGCCAGCCAAGCAGTGCCAGCGCCGGGCTGGTCGAGTGGTTTCCCGATGGCAGACTGAACACTGCCTGGCTGGCATTGGATGCGCATATCGAAGACGGCCGGGGAGAGCAGACGGCGATCATCCATGACTCTCCGGTGACTGGCACCAGAACGCGTCTCAGCTATTTCGAACTGCACCGGCAGGTGGCTCTTTGCGCGGGCATGCTGCGTGACCTGCAGGTAAAGCGGGGGGATCGGGTCATCATCTATATGCCCATGGTGCCGGAAGCCGTTGTCGCCATGCTGGCCTGCGCGCGCACCGGGGCAGTTCCCCGGTTACTATCAGACCGGCGATGCGGGTTATCTGGATGTCGATGGCTACCTCTTCGTCATGGGGCGTACCGATGACATCATCAACGTAGCTGGCCATCGCCTGTCTACCGGGGAGATGGAAGAGGTGCTGGGTTCGCATCCGGCGGTGGCTGAATGCGCGGTGATCAGTGTGCCTGATGCGATCAAGGGGGAGTTGCCGGTCGGCCTGGTGGTGTTGAAGAACGGGGCCGCGGTCGCAGCGGATACCTTGAGCAGCGAACTGGCGAGCTTGCTGCGCAAGGAGATCGGTGCCCTGGCGTGTTATCAGCGCACCCTGGTAGTCAACCGGTTGCCAAAAACCCGCTCGGGGAAGATCCTCCGGCGCGTTCTGCGGCAGATGGTACGGGGCGAAGAATGGACGGTACCCTCGACCATTGATGACCCTGACTGCCTGGATGAGCTCGCGATCCTGCTGCAGACACCGGACCCTGCGACATCAGTTGGCGTTTCACAATAATCGCTGATTTGCTATCGTGGCGCGGTTGCGGGATATTGCGGCAGGCCTTTAGCCGCCCGCTGTGCTCATGAAAGGGGTAAACGGTGATCAAGGTATTGGTGGTGGACGATCATGATCTGGTGCGCATGGGAATCACCCGGATGCTCGGTGACGTGCCCGGTCTGGCCATTGTCGGCGAGGCGGACAGCGGCGAAACGGCCATCACCCAGGCGCGTGCGCTGAAACCGGATGTCGTCCTGATGGATGTTCGCATGCCCGGGATCGGCGGACTGGAGGCCACCCGCAAGCTGCTGCAGCATGATCGCAGCATCAAGGTCATCGCCGTTACTGCCTGTGATGAAGAACCTTTCCCGACCCGCCTGATGCAGGCGGGGGCTGCCGGTTACGTCACCAAGGGGGCCGCTCTGGAAGAGATGGTCAACGCAATCCGCAAGGTGGCGGCCGGCCAACGGCATATCAGCCCGGATATTGCCCAGCTGCTGCTGGCGCGGATGTACGAGCCGGGCAATGTCGGTCCCTTCGACGCGCTGTCGGAGCGGGAGATGCAGATTGCCTTGATGATCGTCGGCTGCGAGAAGGTGCAGGGTATTTCCGATAAGCTCCATCTCAGTCCCAAGACCGTCAATACCTACCGTTACCGCATCTTCGAAAAGCTCGGCATCACCAGCGATGTGGAGCTGACCCTGCTGGCAGTGCGTCACGGGATGATCGACGCTTCCTTCACCCAGGCATGAAACCCACAGAATTCGATGCCGCGGCCTTCCTGTCCGCGGTTACCGGCAAGCCCGGTGTCTACCGGATGTTCGGCGGCGATGGCGAGCTGCTCTACGTCGGCAAGGCGAACAATCTGAAGAAGCGTCTGTCCAGCTACTTTCGCCAGACCGGGCTGAGCCCCAAGACCGCGGCGCTGGTGTCGCGCATCCGGCATATCGACACCACGGTAACGGCCAATGAAACCGAGGCGCTGTTGCTCGAGCAGAGCCTGATCAAGGTTTCGCGCCCACCGTACAATATTCTGCTGCGTGACGATAAATCCTATCCCTATGTCTATCTTTCCAGTCTGGACGCCTATCCACGGCTCGGGCTGCATCGGGGTACCAAGAAGGCCAAGGGGCGCTACTTCGGCCCCTATCCCAGCGCCGGGGCGATCCGCGAAAGCCTGGGCCTGCTGCAGAAGACCTTCAAGGTGCGTCAGTGCGAGGAGAGCTACTTCCGCAATCGCACCCGGCCCTGCCTGCAATATCAGATCAAGCGCTGCAAGGCACCCTGTGTCGGCTTTGTCAGCGAGGAAGAGTATGCCGAGGACGTCCGCCATTCGGTCATGTTCCTGGAAGGACGCAGCAATGCCCTGACCGATGAGCTGACCCAGGCCATGGAGAATGCCGCGCAGAATCTCGATTTCGAACGGGCCGCCGAGCTGCGCGACCAGATCGGTCAGCTGCGGCGGGTGCAGGATCAGCAGAATATCGATACCGAATATGGCAACGTGGATGTCATTGCTGCCGCGGTAATGCCCGGCGGCGCCTGCGTGCATGTCATCATGGTCCGGCAGGGCAGGGTACTGGGCAGCCGCAACCACTTCCCACGCGTGCCGATCGAGCAGACGCCCGGCGAAGTGCTGGCCGCCTTCCTGCCGCAATATTATCTGGGCACCGGTGAGCGTGAGTTGCCGAAGGACATCATCATCAACGCGGTGCATGAGGACCTGCCCGTCATCGCCGATGCGCTGGCGCAGGCGCGGGGCCGGGCGGTCAGCTTCAGTCACCGGGTACGGGGCACCCGCAGCCGCTGGCAGAGCATGGCCGTCACCAATGCCGAACAGGCGCTGACCTCCATGCTGGGCAACCGGCAGAATGTGCAGGCGCGTTTCGAGGCGTTGCAGGAAGCGCTCGGGCTGGATGAGATTCCCACCCGCCTGGAGTGCTATGACATCAGTCATACCAGTGGCGAGTCGACCGTAGCATCCTGCGTCGTGTTCGGTCCGGAAGGGCCCTTGAAGAGTGATTATCGACGCTACAACATCGAAGGCGTTACCGCCGGGGATGACTATGCCGCCATGCAGCAGGCGCTGATGCGGCGGTTCGCCAAATTGCGGGACGGTGAAGGCAAGATGCCGGATATCCTGTTGGTCGATGGCGGCAAGGGCCAGATGAACATGGCCCGCGAAGTGCTTCAGGAACTGGCCATTCATGACCTGACCCTGCTCGGGGTCGCCAAGGGTGTCACCCGCAAGGCGGGCATGGAAACCCTGTATCTGAATGACCCGCACAACGAGCTGGTGCTGCCGGGGCATTCGCCGGCGCTGCACCTGATCCAGCATATCCGTGACGAAGCGCACCGTTTTGCCATCACCGGTCACCGCCAGCGCCGCGGCAAGACCCGCAACACCTCGACCCTGGAAGGTATCGCTGGGGTTGGTCCGAAACGGCGCAGAGAGCTGCTGAAACACTTCGGCGGGTTGCAGGAGCTGACCCGCGCCAGCGCCGCGGAAATCGCCAAGGCGCCCGGTATCAGCAAAAAACTGGCAGAACAGATATATACTGCCTTGCATAGCGACTAGAATGCTGTCCAAACCCGTTCGCAGAGACGTTATGAACATTCCGAATATTCTTACCCTGATGCGGGTTGGCCTGATCCCCGTATTCATTCTGTTGTACTACCTGCCGTTTCACTGGAGTTATCTGGCTGCCGCGGTGATTTTCACCCTGGCGAGCATCACTGATTGGCTGGATGGCTACCTGGCGCGCAAATGGGAGCAGAGCACCCCCTTCGGCGCCTTTCTCGATCCGGTGGCGGACAAGCTCATGGTGGCGGTGGCGCTGATATTGCTGGTGCAGAGCCACGGCAACTTCTGGGTAACGGCGCCGGCGGTAGTCATCATCGGCCGCGAGATCGTCATTTCCGCCCTGCGCGAATGGATGGCCGAGCTCGGCGCCCGCTCGCAGGTAGCCGTATCCAACCTGGGCAAGTACAAAACCACCGCCCAGATGGTTGCTCTGGTTATTCTGCTGGCCAACCCGGCGTTGCCAGTGACTGCCTGGGTCGTTCTTGGATATGTACTGTTGATGGTTTCCGCCGTACTCACGTTGTGGTCGATGGTGGTCTACCTGCGCGCCGCCTGGCCACATCTGCGCCCCGACGCTGGCGAAAAGAACGACAGATAAACTTTTTTGAATCAATGACTTGACAGGGCGCCGGAGAAAGATAGAATAGGCGCCGTTCCAAAGCGGGAATAGCTCAGTTGGTAGAGCACGACCTTGCCAAGGTCGGGGTCGCGAGTTCGAGTCTCGTTTCCCGCTCCATATTCAGTTGTGTTGCAATTGCAGCGCAGCAGCCCCCTTCGAGGCCGGGTGGCAGAGTGGTCATGCAGCGGATTGCAAATCCGTGAACGCCGGTTCGATTCCGACCTCGGCCTCCAGTATCAAAGCCCCGCAGGCTCTACGTTTGCGGGGCTTTTTACTTTCTGAGTTTTTGAAAATCGTTCCGCAACCCGGCCATCGTTTCCGCAACCTTTGCAAAGCGCCGAGATGGCAGGTCTGTGCCGTATCTAGACCGAGGCGATCTTGTTCACGCTGGAGATCGCCTTGCCATCCCAGATCATCTCGTAGTGGGTGGCCTGTACAATCGATCGCACCGGCTTTGGCGTCAATAGTCCCCAGCAGGTATTGCCCGGACTGCGGACCGAGTGATATTTCAAGCCTGGAACGTCAGCGTGTTTCAGGTTGGCGCCAGCGACGTGCGCAGCGGCGTAGCTGGCGGGATCGTAGATCGGATGGTCAAGCGTGATGCCGGTCAGGTCGCGCAAGCCGGTCTGATCGAACTTACAGCACAGCCCGCGCAGCAGGATGCGATCGAAGGCGAGGCCGTTGACGCCATTCCAGTAGGCCTGCTGATGATATCGCACCTCCGCCAGGGCGGTGGTGATCGAATCACCCAGATACAGCACGCCGAAGCTGCCGTCACTGAAGCGCGAGCCGGCAGGATTGATATGGGTGAA
>DXBL01000273.1 GCA_019116555.1 Candidatus Pseudomonas excrementavium | reverse complement strand
CTGGCGCAGCGAATTGCCCTGGTACCTGTTGATCGGCCCCCAGGGCAGCGGCAAGACCAGTCTGCTGGATTTCTCCGGCATCGAGTTCCCGCTCAACAAAAGCGAAAAGGGCCGCATGACCCGGGATATCTCCCCGACCCGCCATGCGGACTGGTACTTCGCCGAGCATGCGGTGCTGATCGACACCGCCGGCCGCTATCTCACCCAACCGGACAACCAGATCGACGGCCTGGCCTGGCAGACGCTGCTGACCCTGTTGCGCCGGCGCCGACCGCGCCCGCTCAATGGCGTGCTGGTGAACGTACCCATGGACCAGCTACTTGGCCAGAACGAACTGGGTCTGGAAACCCTCGCTCGGCAGACCCGCCAACGGCTGCTGGAGATCAACCAGAAGCTGGGCATGGACGTGCCCGTGTATCTGGTGCTGAGCAAGGCTGACGAGTTGCTCGGCTTCGATGAGTACTTCGATCAGTTGGCGCGCGACGAGGCCGATCAGGTACTGGGGGCGACCTTCGGTGAGAACCAGGATGGCACCAGTATCCAGGTCGTGCGCGAAGAGTTCGAAGAGCTGCTGCGCCGACTTAACAGCCAGGTCATCTCCCGGCTGCACCAGGAGCGCGACACCCAGCGCCGCGGGCGCATTCTGGACTTTCCCCACCAATTGGGCCAGATCGGCGAGCGCCTCGGTCTGTTCATCGAATTGGCGTTCTCCGGCAACCGCTACCAGCAGGCGACGCAGCTGCGCGGTTTCTACCTGACCAGCGCACCGCACCTGCAGAGCCAGGTTGACCCGCTGACGGCCAGCATCGGTCAGAACCTGTCGCCGCTGGCCAGCGAGCTGCCTTCCCTGCGCAGCGGTCAGGCGCGCTTTATCCAGCATCTGCTCAGCCGGGTGGTGTTTCCCGAATCCGAACTGGCGGGGCTGGATCAGCGCGAGGTGAAACGCATCAACTGGCGCCAGCGCAGCATGTACGCCTGCGCCGTGGTGTGCCTGCTGGCCCTGGGCGTTACCTGGAGCAGCAGTTTCTCCAACAACCATGACCGCCTCGAACGGCTGCGGGAAATGGGTCGGGAGCTCGGCCAGGAACGCCGCAGTATAGAGTCGCGGGACGATGCGCGGGATATTCTCGGCGTGCTCGACGCCAGCTATGCGGCCAGTCAGCTGTTCCCGCCGGCGGATCAGGTTGCCTGGCGCCACCGCGGCGGGCTGTATCAGGGCGAGCAGGTGGAATCGACGCTGTACCAGGCCTATCGCCGGGATCTGGAAACCCTGCTGCTGCCGCGGGTCGGCCAGCAACTGGAACGGCAGATCCGCTACAGCATGAACAACCGCGAACGCCTGCTGGACAATCTGCGCGCCTATCTGATGCTCAATCTGGAAAGCCGCCGGGACGCTAGCTGGTTGCAGAACTGGCTGGCTGCCGACTGGTCGCGCCTGTACCCCGGCAACAACCGGGTCCAGGAAGGGTTGAACGACCACTTCCGCCGCCTGCTCAATGAGTCTTTCTCGCCCTACCGGCTCAATGGCCGCCTGGTTGCCGAAGCGCGCTTGCAGCTGCGCAGCGAGTCGCTAGCCAGCATCCTGTATCGCAGCCTCGGCGAACAGGCGACGAGCCTCCCGGAATACCGCCTGGCGCATCACCTGGGTCCCAACGCCACGTTGATCACCGGCGGCAATTACAGTATCCCGGGTTTCTATACCCGCAAGGGTTACCAGAAGATGTTCGCCGACCGTGGTGCCGGGCTGGTGGGCAATATCCTCAAGGACAACTGGGTGCTCGGCGAGAGCGACAAGCTCAGCAGCAAGGACATGGAACGACTGCAGGCAGAAATGGAGCAGCTGTACTTCCAGGATTATGCCAACTATTGGTCCGAGGCCTTGTCGCTGTTGAAGTCCGAACCGCTGGTCAATGCCAATCAGGCAGCCCAGCAACTGGCCGGGCTCACCACCGCCAGCTCCCCGCTACTGCGGCTGCTCACCGAGGTGCGCGACAACACCCGTTTCACAGCGGTCGAACCTTCAATGGACGGGTTGCCGGAGACCGATATCCTGCCGGTGATCGATCCCGCCACCAATAATGCCCGGCAGTTGCTGGAGCGCCGCTTCGAGCCCTTGCACCGCCTGCTCGACGAACAGGGCGCCGCCAGTCCTGAGCTCACCGCCGCCATGCAGGCACTTAACAGTCTGCAGCAGCAATTGTCCGGACTGGCCCACGCCAGCTCACCGCAGCAGGCCGCCTTCGACATGGCCAAGGTCCGGATGACCGGCCGCCAGGATGCTATCAACCAGGTACGCGCCAATGCCGACCTGTTGCCACAGCCCATCGGCAACTGGTTCAACAGCATGGCGGCGGAAAGCTGGATGCTGGTACTCGACGACGCCTATCAGTACATCGCCGAGCGCTATCGCAGCGAGTTCTATGCGCCCTATCGCACCTCCCTGCATCAGCGCTATCCGTTCCACGCCAATAGCGAAAGCGAGGTGGCCCTGGCGGACTTCCGGGAGTTCTTCAGGGTGCATGGCGTGGCGGACAGCTTTTTCGACAATTACCTGCGCCCCTTCGTCAGTGGCAGCGCCAACCGCTATCACCTGCGCCGGGTCGACGGGCGCGGCCTGCCGCTGTCCAGTCAGTTCCTGGCCCAGATGAGCCGCATCCAGACCATCCGCAAGAGCTTCTTCAGCGAGAGTCCTGACGAGCCGCAGATCCTGTTCAAGCTGGAGCCCTATTCTCTGGACTCCAGTCTCGGTCGTGCCAGCTTCCGCTTCGGTGACCAGAACATGGAATATCGTCACGGCCCCATCGTGCAGACCCCGTTCCGCTGGCCAGCCAGCGCGGAAGACGGGCGCATCACGCTGACCGTGGAGGACCTGGGTGGCAAGCGCACCAGCATCGAGCAGAACTCCGGCGCCTGGTCGCTGTTCCGCCTGCTCGACCAGATGGAAGTGGCCCACCACAATGACCGCGACGTATTGCTGGTCAAGGCCAGCCTGGGCGGCATGCGGGCGAATTACCTGCTGCACAGCCAGCGTTCGCCCAACCCGTTCGATATCAGTCTGATGCGTGGCTTCAGTCTGCCGGCAAAGCTGTAATGACCGGTACCTCAGGCACCTGGCGTTGCGCCGCCCGCACCGATACCGGCAAGGTGCGGGCGCGCAATGAGGATGCCTTTCTCGCGCTGCCCGAGCTGGGTCTGTGGATAGTCGCCGACGGTATGGGCGGCCACCAGAACGGCGACCTGGCCAGCCGTCTGATCGTCGAGCGGCTGGCCGAACTGCCGGATTTTCTGGACCTGGACCAGCAGGTCGACTGGCTGCGCTCGACACTGCATGGCTTGAACCGACATCTGGCGCAGGACCTGACGGTGCATGCCGATCAGCCTGACGCCATCGTCGGCAGTACCGTGGTTGCGCTGCTCGCCCGCGGCGATCAGGCCTGCTGCGTCTGGGCCGGCGACAGCCGCTGCTATATGTGGCGCGGCGGACGGCTGTTTCAGCTTTCCCGGGATCATTCATTCATGGAAGAACTCATCCACGACCAGCGAATGAGTCCGGCCGAGGCGGCGCGACACCCCTCGGCGCGGGCCCTGACTCGGGCCATCGGTGCCCACGAAAAGCTCGATCTGGACATGATCCGCTTCACCGTCTATCCCGGCGACACCCTGCTGCTGTGCAGCGATGGGCTCTACCAGAGCCTGCTGCCCGACACCATCGGCGCAGCGATGAACCTACCCTCGCCCTCCCTGGCACTCCAGCGACTGTTCAATCAATGTCTGGCCGGCCCGGCGCGGGACAATATCAGTGCCGTGGTAATCCGCCGCTGAAACATGGATACCGAGATGACGACCACAGAGAAAAAGCCACAGTCTTCCAAACTCACCCGCCTCGCCCGCGCGGACGACGGAGCGCCCGCACCGGACAAACCAGCAGCCGGCAGCGCCGAGGTACTGCCGCAGGTACTGTGCAAACGTTATCGTATCGAACGGCTGCTGGGCGTGGGCGGCATGGGCGCCGTGTATCGAGCGAAGGACCTGCTGCGCGCCCATTTCGGCGATCCCGAACCCTGGGTGGCGTTGAAAGCACTGAATGAAAGCTTTCTGGAATATCCCGACGCCAACGCCCTGCTCTACAGCGAGTATGCCCTGACCAACCGCCTGCACCACGCCAATATCGTACGGCTGCATGACTTCGCCATCGACCGTCCGAGCCAGCGCGCCTTCATCACCATGGAACTGCTCAAGGGCCCCACATTGGATCAATTGATCGAAGCGCACCCCGCCGGCCTGCCATGGAAAGAGTTGCAGGACATCGCCATGCCTCTGTTACAAGCGCTGGTCTGTTCCCACAGCCATGGCGTGCTGCATGGCGATCTCAAACCGAGCAACGTCATTCTCACGGAAGACGGGGTGCGCCTGTTCGATTTCGGCCTGGGACAGGCCATGGACGGGTTGCTGCCGGGGTTACCGCGGCTCAGCCGCAAACGCATCGCCGCCTGGACTCCGCGTTACGCGGCACTGGAGCTGATCAACGGCGAACCATTGACCGCCTCGGCGGATGTCTACGCCATGGCGTGCATACTCTATGAACTGAGTGGTGGACTGCATCCATTCAGCCGGCTGACCGCGCAGCAGGCCAAGGATATGCAGCAGGACCAGTCATTGCAACGCCCCGCCAATCTGCCCGCCCACTGCTGGCCCGCCCTGCGCAACGCCTTGTCCTTCGACCGGCAGCTGCGCACCATGGATGCTGCAGGTTTGCTTGAGGTGTTCAG
>DXBL01000038.1 GCA_019116555.1 Candidatus Pseudomonas excrementavium | reverse complement strand
ACGGGCATCAGCAATGTCCATTTGGCACGCCACAACGCAGCCCGGCGCTCCTTCCAGCTGGCTTTGGGCACATCGCCGCCATAGCCGTGCTTCTTGGACATCTGTCGGCTTATGAGATACAGCACCAGAATGATGGCGAATCCGGGCACGAAGCCCGCCAGGAAGAGGTCGCCGATCGAGGTGTTGGTGGTAATCCCGTAGATGATCAGCGGGATGCTCGGTGGGATCACGATGCCGACGCCCCCAGCGGTGGCTACAAGACCGGCACTGAATCCGCGTGCGTACCCCTCTCGAATCATAGCCGGGATCATGATGCCGCCAATCGCGGCGACCGTTGCCGGTCCCGAGCCGCTCAGCATGGCGAACACGGCTGCTCCCAGCAGGGTTACTGCGGGCAGGCCCCCGGTCATATGGCCGACAAAGGCTCTTGCCACATCGATGAGTCTGCGGGAAAGACCGCCGTATTCCATGATGACGCCAGCAAGCACGAAGAGCGGGACAGCCAGCAGTGAATAGGAGTCCACCGCGCCGAACATGGTCTGGGTGAGATAGTTGACGGGGACCACTCCAGTCATCAGTACGGAGATCAACGATGAGATGCCGAGCGCAAACGCGACCGGCATACCCAGGAGAAGCAGGATCAAGAAGCTCAGGAAGAGAGTGCTGATGCCCATGGATTAATCCACCTCGGTCTGTGACGGCGGGATGGGAGCAAAGGGTTGTCTGATGATATCGATGACCGTTCTGACCGTGTGCTGGAATACGCGGAACGACATCAGCAGAAGTCCCAGGGGCAGCCCAAGATAGACGAGATACATCGGGATCTGTGACGCTGGTGCACGCTGCCCCGTGGTCAGTTGCCTGTCCACCATATCAATCGACAGCTTCAGCATGAAAATGAGGAATGCGAGCCAGAGCAGCAGTACGAAAAGGCGAATGATGCGCCGGACGAAAGGCACCTTCCTGCCAATCAGGTCGACAATCACACTGAACCTGACATGGCGCTCGTACTTCACCGCATAGCTCCCGCTGAGGTACACGAACCAGACCAGCGCGTAGCGGGCGACTTCTTCAGACCAGGCGGTTGGATTGTTGAATACGTACCGCATGATGACTTGGAAAACGACGAGTGTAGCGAAAACGATCAATGCCACCGTGGCCAGATAAGTTTCAACATGCTCATCGAAGTGCGCATAGATAGTTTTGAGCATAGGCAGCGATCCCCACTACAGAGCAAGTAATGCGTTCCTGCCAGGGCACAATTTCCTTGGCAGGAACATATTCAGCAGCGATTACTGGATAGCTTCGAGATAGGTTGTATTACCTGCTGCCTCGAGAATGGCTTTGAGTTTCTCCGTGTCGACTTTGGATGCGTTCTCTTTATAAAACGGGATGGCGGAATCGATCCATTGTTGGCGCTCCTCATCACTCAGGTCAGTTACTGTTCCGCCGGCTGCCACGATCTTGGCGCGGATCTCGTCGCTGATTGTTGATTTGAGAGAACGGATCTTCGCCACCATCTCATCTGCCGCCTCCTGGATGATCTTCTGATCCTCGGCGGAAAGACCCTCGAAGAAGTCCTTGTTGATGAGGATCACCTCAGGATCGTAGATGTGCCGGGTTTCAGTGAGATAGTGTGCAGGCTCGGTGAATTTTGCCGAGAAGAGCAGCTCGTACGGGTTCTCCACCCCATCGACCACGCCCTGTTGCAGGGAAGTGAAAACCTCCGGGAACGGCATGGGGGTCGGCGCTGCGCCGATGCTCCTCCAATAGGCAATGTGCATCGGCACCTGCATGGTGCGCAGTTTCACACCCTTCATATCCTCAGGCGTCTTGACCGTCCCATCGACCATCGCCAGGTTGCGGAAGCCGTTCTCGCCCCAACCCAATGCGATCAGGCCGCTATCCTCGAGAGCGGCCAGCATCTCGTCCCCGAGTTCGCTATCCAGTACTTTATAGGCGGTCTCGGCATCTTCGAAGATGAAGGGAAAGTCGAAGACTTCAAGCGATTTGTCGAAGTTGGCAAGCACCCCGACCGAGGGAGCCGTCATCTCGATGCCACCGAACTGCGCGGCCTCGATCATCTCACGCTCGCCCCCGAGTTGGCTGTCCGGGTAGACCTGCACCTTGATGCGTCCGTCGGAGCGCTCTGCCACCTGTTCAGCGAACATTTTGTACGCCTGGTTCTGCGTATCACCGGCCGAAATGACGTTGCCGAATTTGATGGTGTAGCTATCGCTTTTCGCCATAGCGCTACCACCCCAAAGGGAAATACCGAGTGCAGCAACAGCACCGACAGCAATAAGACTAGTCTTGCGAATCATCATGAAGCTCCTTTTATTAGACTTGTGTCCGGAGTACTTGGTTGAATAGCGTCGACTACCTGGTTTCACGCCTGGCTATATTGTAGTAGCGAACCTCCTGATATTCCTCGAGCCCCTCATGACTCCCTTCTCGCCCGAGACCCGATTGTTTCATGCCGCCGAACGGCGCTGCGGGGTTCGAGGGGACGCCGTTGTTGATACCGACCAGGCCGGTCTCCAGCTGATCAGCGACATTCAGTGCGCGGTCGAGATTTTCGGTGAAGACATAGCCGGCCAGGCCGAATGGCGTGTCATTGGCCCGCTGAAGCACCTCTTGCTGGGTGGAGAAGCGGGAAATGGCCGCCACCGGACCGAAGATCTCCGTGTTGGCGATGTCGGAGTCGAGCGGAACCCGGTCGAGGACAGTCGCCTCGAAGAAGTACCCCGCCCCCTCGGGCGCACAACCACCGGCGCGCAGTTCGGCGCCCCGGGTGATGGCGTCATCGACCAGGCGCTGGAAATTGTTCACGGCATCCCGGTTGATCACGGGGCCCAGATTCACGCCTTCGGCGATGGAATGGCCGAGCACCATCTCTGACATTCGCTTGCTGAACGCATCGACGAAGTCGTTGGCAATCCCATCCTGCACATAGATGCGGTTGGCGGCGACACAGGACTGCCCGCCATTGCGCAGCTTGGCCAGCAATGCGCCCTCCACTGCACGCTCTAGATCGGCATCGTCAAACACGATCAGCGGCGCGTTACCGCCCAGCTCCATCGAGCTCTTGACGATATTTTTCGCAGCCAGCCCCATGAGCGTGCTGCCTACGCTGGTGGAGCCGGTGAACGAGATCTTGCGTATGCGTGGATCGGCCAGGACTGCCTCGCTGAAGGCCGACGATTGGGTGGTCGTGACCACGCGCATCAGTTCGCGCGGCACTCCGGCCTCGGCCAGCAGTTCAACCGTGAGCAGCGTGGTCAGCGGAGTAAGCCCCGCGGGTTTGATCACCGATGCACAACCGGCCGCAATGGCGGGCGCGATCTTGCGGGTGATCATGGCCATCGGGAAGTTCCATGGCGCGATGAGTAGCGCCAGCCCCACCGGCGCGCGCTTGGTCAGGATCGTCGAGCCGCCTGCGGGGTTATCCCGGTAGCCGCCGGCCGGCCGCAACAGCTCGTCCGCGTACCATCTCACATAGTCCGCCGCGTACTGCACTTCGCCCTGAGCCTCGGCGAGCGTTTTGCCCATCTCGCGGCTGATGACATAGGCAAGCCGCTCCTTGTTGGCAATGAGCACCTGGTAGGCGTTGTGTAGCGTGTCCGAGCGGTGGCGAGGCGTGGTCTTCGCCCAGTCGCGGCCCGCGTGGTGAGCAATGGCGACCTCCTCGATGGCCTGCTCAGGGCTGAGGCTCGGCAGTGTGGCGATACGCTCTTCGGTCGACGGGTCGAGTACCGCGAATTCATTCGCGCCCGGTTCGTGATTGCTGTAGCCCGGAAGACTTCGCAGCGCCTGGTCTGACGCTGCGAGTCTTTCAGCTGAAGGTGAAGGCAGGCTCATCGTGCTCTGTTCTCCTTGGTTGGCTCAGGCTATGGCCCTGGCTTTACTCGCCTTCGCCTTGGCGCTGTCCAGTACCGTGCGCACCGCACCGACGAGATCGCGTACTTCTTGATCGGTCGTGATAAAAGGTGGACTGATCTGCACGGTATTGCCCCGCAGTGGCCGAGTGATGAAACCATGGTCGATGACCTGGTCGGTCACCAGCTCGGCGCTCACATAGCTGGAGAGTTCGATGCCGCCCAGGAATCCACCAACGCGGGTGCTCGTTACAAAGTCGTGTGATTCGATAGACTTGAGCTCGCGGGCGAGCACCTGTTCGAGCGCCGCCGAACGAGCGACCAGACCTTCGCGTTCCAGAATCTCGAGGTTCTTCATCGCCAGTGCCGCGGTGACCGGGTGGCCCGAATACGTGGTGCCATGACGATAGATCGGCGAGTCCGCCCCTTTTTCAAAGAACGGATGCCAGATGCGCGGTGCGACAAGAATGCCGCCGAGGGCTCCGTATCCCGAGGTTACCCCTTTGGCGAAGACGATAATATCCGGCTGCAACTTATACCGGCTCGACGCAAACATCTCACCGGTACGGCCGAAGCCGGTGATGACCTCGTCAGCGATGAAGAGAATGTCGTGCTCCCGGCACAGGCGCTGGATCTCCTCAAAATAGCCGTCCTGCGGCGGATGCACCCCGCCGGTGCCCATGACCGGCTCGGCGATGTACGCAGCGATGTTCTGCGCGCCAAGGCGTTCGATTGCTGCAGCGAAGGCAGTTGCGTCGTGCTTGTCAACGCGCTCCGTGTCGGCAACCAGTGAATCGGTGCCGTAGCCTTCACGGTTGAAGTCGAGACTGGCAATGCTGGTGCCGTAAGCATGCAGTCCGTGGTACGAGTCTTCACGGCTGATGATGACTTTCTTGTCCGTGCGGCCTACATGGTTCCAGTAACGGCGAGCGAGTTTCAGTGCGGCATCGATCGAGTCGGACCCGCCGCTGTTCAGGATGACCTTGGCGTCGTCGATGGGAGCGATGCTTACCAGCTTCTCGGAGAGCTCAATCGCTCGGTTGTTGGTGTAGCGACCGAAGACATGGTAGACCTCAAGCGTTTTCATCTGCTCATAGGCAACCTGCGCCATCTCTTCGCGGGCATGCCCGATATTCGCGTACCACAGCGACGCCGTCCCATCGAATAACCGAGCACCGGTATCGGTGGTGAGATACGCCCCTTCAGCCGACACCACGTTGATCTGCCGACCGATTACCGAGGGCATGTGCGCCTGCGCGCTCCATAATGCCGGAGTAGTCATGTTGAGCTCCTATCAAGTAAGAACAGCAGGTAAATTGTCATACAATCTCGACCTTACCAACTGTAGTACTGTCTTACAATCTGTCAAAGCTCAGGAGATCAACTATTTTTTGCGGTCCAGACCAAGACGCGCGGGGATCCAACATCCTGTGGGAGCGGGCTTGCCCGCGAACAATCCATCAGGCTGAAAAGCAGGCGCCAGCCGATGGAAGAGCTTCGCGGCCAAGGCCGCTCCTAAAAGGAAGACACTCGTTTGACGCCCGGCCTATCACCCCAGCGCCGTATCCAGAAACATCATCACCCCAAAGCCCACCATCAAGCCGATGGTTGCGGGGGTCTGGTGTCCGTTGCGGTGGGTTTCGGGGATGACTTCGTGGGAGACGACGAAGATCATTGCGCCGGCAGCCAGGCCCATGCTGACGGGATAGGCGACGGCGAAGGCGCTGGACATGCCGATGCCGATCAGAGCGCCCAGCGGCTCCATCAGACCGCTCGCTGCGGCGACCAGGGCCGAGCGCAGGGATGACAACCCGGTGGTGCGCAGCGCCAGGGCGACGGCCAGGCCTTCGGGGATATCCTGGATGGCGATGGCGGAGGCGATCGACAGGCCGACCGGCATATCTCCCGCCGCAAAACCGACACCAATCGCCATGCCTTCGGGGATGTTGTGCAGGGTGATGGCCAGGACGAACAACCAGACGCGGCTGATGCGGTCGAAGGTGGGGCCGTGCTGGCCGCTGATTTCATGGTGGTGTGGAGTGAAATGATCGAGCCCCAGCATCAGTACCACGCCCAGCCCCAGGCCGATGACCACGGTAGCGGCAGCGGCCATGCTATTGCCGAGGATGTCCTCCGCTGCGGCAATCCCCGGCAGGATCAGCGAGAAGGCACTGGCTGCCAGCATCATGC
>DXBL01000272.1 GCA_019116555.1 Candidatus Pseudomonas excrementavium | reverse complement strand
AGCTCCAGAAAGCTGTAGACATCGAGCCGCAACCCCAGGGCACGGTCCGACTGGTCAGTGATCAGCAATTCGTCCCGCGCCAGGCTCAGGGTCGCAGCCAGCCGCTCGGTTTCGGAGCGCAGCTTGCGCTCGGCGCCATCACCGATGGACAGGCTGGCCAACCCCGCTACGACGCCGATCAGCACCAGCACCACCAGCAGCTCCATCAGCGTGAAGCCACGCTCGTTCTTCTCGATACGAGAGAACCTCTGATTCAAGTGGTGGCGCTGGTCAGCCATGATCAGTTGCTACGCTCGGGATCTTCCACGTTCCAGTTGCCGATATCGGCGTTGGCATCGGTGCCACCGGGGCGGCCATCGGCACCCAGGCTGTAGATGTCATATTCACGATCATCCCGGCCCGGGCGCAGGTACTGGTATTCGTTACCCCAGGGGTCCATCTGCAGGCGGTCGATATAGCCACCGGCGCGCCAGTTGCGGGCGGTGTCGTTGCCGCTGGGCCGTTCCACCAGGGCGCGCAGCCCCTGTTCGGTGGTCGGATAGTTGAAGTTGTCCAGGCGATACAGGTTCAGTGCGCTTTCCATCGCGCGGATATCGTTCTGCACCTTGGTGATCCGCGCCTGATCCGGCCGGTCCATGACCCTGGGCACCACCACGGCAGCGAGAATCCCGAGGATGACCACTACCACCATGACCTCGATCAGGGTGAAACCACGTTGTGCAAGGGAAGTGTTACGTGCTCTAGACATATCAATTGACCAGTTGGTTGAGTTCAAAGATGGGCAACAGGATGGCCAGTACAATGATCAGTACCACGCCCCCCATTGCCAGGATCAGCAAGGGTTCGAACACGCCCATGACCATGGCGATCCGTGCTTCCAGTTCCCGTTCCTGGGTTTCCGCGGCGCGTTCGAGCATCTTGTCCAGGGTGCCGCTGCTTTCACCGCTCTTGATCAGGCTCAGGGTCATCGGCGGGAAATAGCCGCTGCGCTCCAGCGAATGGCCCACCCCTGCCCCTTCACGGACCTTTTTCGCTGCATCGCTGACCGCATCGCGCATCGGCGCGTTGCTGATGACACTGGCACTAATGTTCAGCGCATCCAGCAAGGGCACGCCACTGCCGGCGAGGATATTCAGTGTGCGGGCAAAGCGGGCGGTGTTCAGCCCGCGGATCAGCCGACCGATCAGCGGCAGCTTCAACATGCCCCGGTCCCAACTCAAGCGCGCCGCGGGACGCTTGAGCAACTGCCAGGTCAGGGCTACCAGCGCTACAATCACCAGCAGCATGAGCCAGCCCCAGTTGCGCACGGTATCGCTGGTGGCAATCAGCGCGCGGGTCAGGGTGGGTAATTGCTGGTTCATGCCGGCAAATACCTGCACCACCTCCGGCACCACATAGGTCAGCAGGGCCACCACCACCAGCAGCGCCACCACGGTGAGGATGGCCGGGTAGAACATCGCCAGCTGAATCTTCTGGCGCATGGCATTCTGCGCTTCGACGTTGTCCGCCAGCCGCTCCAGTACCACGTCCATGCGCCCGGCCTGCTCGCCGGCGGCGATGGTGGTGCGATAGATGGCGGGGAATACCGAGGGAAACTCGCCCATGGCATGGGCCAGCGGCAGACCCTCCATGACCCGCGTACGTACCGCGGACAGGGTGGCCTTGACCTTGGGCGACTCGCTTTGCCGGGCCACAGTGCCGAGGACTTCTTCGATCGGCATGCCGGCGCGGGCCAGAGTCGCCATCTGCCGGGTCGCCAGGGACAATTCCAGCGGTTTGATCCGCCGCTGCAGCACCGGCATGTGCAGCACCGAGGTCTTCTCGGCGACCTCGTTCACCGACATCGGCATCAAGCCCTGCTCGCGCAGGCGGCCGCGCACCTGGCGGGAGGAATCGCCCTCCTCCACCCCCTTGCGGGTGCGGCCGGCCTGGTCCAGCGCGACGTATTCGAAAGCCGGCATGCTCAGTCCTCCCGGGTCACGCGCAGGACTTCTTCCAGCGTGGTATCGCCGGCCAGTACTCGCCGCAGACCGTCCTGGCGAATGCCCATCTGGGCCAGCCGCGCATGCCGCACCATGGCCTGTTCACTGGCTCCATCATGGATCATGCCGCGCAGTGTGTCGTCGATCTCGATCAACTCGTAGATGCCGGTCCGCCCGCGGTAACCGCCGCCGTTGCACTGGGGACAACCCACCGGGCTGTACAGCGTCGGCGCAGCGGTCGGCTCGACGCCCAGCAGACGACACTCGCTGGGCGTGGCGGTATGCGGTTTGCGGCAATCCGGACACAGGGTGCGCACCAGGCGCTGGGCCAGCACACCATTGAGCGTGGAGGACAGCAGGAAAGGCTCGATGCCCATGTCCCGCAGACGGGTAATCGCACCCACGGCGGTGTTGGTGTGCAAGGTCGAGAACACCAGGTGACCGGTAAGACTGGCCTGGATGGCGATCTGCACGGTTTCCACGTCGCGGATCTCCCCAACCATGACCACGTCCGGGTCCTGACGCAGGATGGCACGCAGGCCGCGGGCAAAGGTAAAGAAGACCTCCATCTTGCGCTCGAACTCGTTGAAAAGCTCGGCGACGATCATGGGCTTGTTGCGAAAGTGGTAATAGAGGTTGCCGGG
>DXBL01000037.1 GCA_019116555.1 Candidatus Pseudomonas excrementavium | reverse complement strand
TTCTACTACCAGCGCATCCTGCCGCGTACCCGTACCCACGTTGAAGCCATGCTGTCCGGTTCCGCGAACCTGATGGACATGGACGAAGAGAACTTCTCGCTGGGCTATTGATTGCCTGGGGTTGAGTGATCTGCCAAGCCGCTCCTGGTAACAGGGGCGGCTTTTTTGTTTTCGGTTGTCGACTGCGGCTGCGCTTGTTTTCGGGTTGTCGAGCACCTGCTCGACGACAAGGGTTTTGAGTTGCTAGCACGGCCGCTGGCGTAGCGCAGGTGCGCTACACCCCGAAAGGCGCACCAGCCTGCAATCACGTTGGCAGATGTTTACTGTCGGTGGTTGCCTGTTTTTCGGGTTGTCGAGCGCCTGCTCGACGGCAAGGCTTTTGAGTTGCCATCATGGCCGCTGGCGTAGCGCTGGTGCGCTACACCCCGAAAAGATCCGTTACGGCGCGCTACGATCCCAGGCCAGCCGCAAGCCGCTGAACTGCCACCGCGCCCAAGCAGGGAAAAAGTTGCGATACGAAGCCCGGCTGTGGCCGGTGGGTGTGGCGAGGGAGCCACCGCGCAGGACCATCTGGTTGATCATGAACTTGCCGTTGTATTCGCCGACCGCGCCGGCGGCGGGTTGGAAGCCGGGGTAGGGCAGGTAGGCGCTGTTGCACCATTGCCACACCTCGTCGAACAGACCTTCCAGTTGTTGTTCCTGGGAGGCGGCATGTTCCCATTCCGCTTCGGTGGGCAAGCGCGCGCCGGCCCAGCGGGCGTAGGCATCGGCTTCGTAGAAGCTGATATGGCTCAGGGTGGCGTCTTCGTTCAGTGGCTGCAACCCATGCAGAGTAAAGACCTGCCAGCCGGCGTCGTCGTGCTGCCAGTACAGCGGCGCGTGCCAGCCTTCGCCGCAGACCTGATTCCAACCGTCGGACAGCCACAGCTCGGGACGTTGATAGCCGCCGTCACGGATAAAGGCGAGGTATTCGCCATTGGTCACATTGCGGCTGGCCAGGGAAAACGGCTCCAGCCAGACGCGGTGGCGCGGTAGCTCGTTGTCATAACAGAACCCGCGGCCAGCATCGCCAATTTCCACCAGGCCACCGTTGAAGTGCAGCCGCTCAGCGGTTGCGGCGGAGCGCGCATGTTGATCATTGCCTGACGCCCGCCATGCCGGAAACAACGGATTACGGGAAAAGTGATGTTTCAGATCTGTCAGCATCAATTCCTGATGTTGTTGCTCGTGATTCAGACCCAGTTCGACCAGCGCCGCCTGTTCGGCCGGCATATCCGCTGTGGCCAGGGCCTGCTGCATATGCCGATCGACATGCCTGCGGTAGGCCAGCACCTCATCCAGGGTCGGGCGTGACAGCATGCCCCGTTCCGGGCGCGCGTGACGATCCCCGACACCGACATAGTAGGAATTGAACAACACCTTGAAGGCTGGATCGAAGGGTGCCGGCGGCTGGGCCAGTGCGGCGAGGATGAAGGTCTCGAAAAACCAGCTGGTATGGGCCAGATGCCATTTCAGCGGGCTGGCCTCGGCGATGGACTGCAACTGGCAGTCCTCCGGTGTCAGCCCTTCGATCAGGTTCATGCTGCGGTCGCGCACCTGGCGGTAGCGGGAAAGCAGAACGGCGGTTTCGGTATGGGGGGGCGGCTGGGTCATCTCATGACTCCGCCAGGAACACACCGAACCATTGCTGCGGATCGGTCCACAGGTGTTGGCAATTGAACCCGGCTTCGGCCAGCAGGGCACTGAAGCCGTCGGTGGTGTACTTATGTGAGTACTCGGTGAGGATATGTTCCCCGGCGTTGAAATGCCGCTCGCTATCGCCCAGCCTCACGCGATGCGCGTGTCTGGCCACCAGGCGCATCTCGATCCGGTTCTGGGCCCGGTCATAGACGGCCTGGTGGACGAAATTGGCCGGCTCGAAATCGGCGTGCAGCAGCCGGTTGACCACCTGCAGCACGTTCAGATTGAACGCCGCGGTCACGCCTTCGGCATCGTCATAGGCCGCTTCCAGAACAGGGCTCGGCTTTACCAGGTCGATGCCGATCAGCAGTTGCCCGCGATCTCCGCAGTGCTGGCGAATGCAGCGCAACAGGCGCAACGCATCGGGGCGGGTGAAGTTGCCGATCGACGAGCCGGGGTAGAAGAACACCGGTGGGCTGGCCTGATCCTCGGCGAGCAGCGCGGCCAGATCGAGGCGGCGGGTGAAGTCGCTGACCACGCCGATGCACTCCAGCTCGGGATGGTCATGGGCGATGTCGGCCAGGCAGCTCTGCAGAAAATCACCGGCGATATCGACGCCAATCAGCCTGGCCGGGGTGACATGCTGCAGCCAGCGTCGTGACTTGCTGCAGTCGCCGCAGCCCAGGTCGATCCATTGGGCATGGTTGACCAGGGCCGAGCTGATGTCATCGGCGCAGCCCTCGAAAATGGCTGCTTCGGTGCGGGTGGGGTAGTACTCATCGAGTTCGCAGATGCGGGTGAACAGCTCGCAGCCGGTGTCATCGTAGAAATACTTGGGATTGATGCGCGCCTGGGGTTGCAGGAGACCGTCGAGCAATTGCTGATGTTCGTTGTCGAGGTCCGGTGGCAGCAGATTTTCCAGACGGGGCAATGGCGTGGCGATATTCACGGCAGATCCTGTGGCTTGATGTTCTACTTGAACCTAGCACATCAGCCACAGATCGCCATTCGTGCTGCCGGCGGGTTACTCCGCGTTTTCGATGACCTCGCGGATCAGCTTGAACAGCTTGCGACCGGCGGCCGGCGGCTTGCCTTCAGCCGCTTCCTTGCCGGCCTGGCGAACCAGTTGGCGGATGGTCTGGCGGTCGGCGTCGGGGTAGGCTTCCATGAACGCCTGTTGCTGGTCAGGCTTGCCGGTGAGCAGCCGATCGCGCCAACGCTCCATCTGATGGAAGAACTGGGCATGGGCCTGGCTGCTGCTGTCGAGTCGGTCAAGGTACGCCTGGATCGCTTCCACGTCCTGATCACGCATCAGCTTGCCGACGAAGCTCAGGTGACGTTTCAGCGCGCCGCGGGCGGTATGCCGATGGGCCTCGTCCAGCGCCTTGCGCATCTCATCGGTGAGGTTCAGCTTTTCCAGCTGGTGCGGCTTGAGTTCGGTCAGTCGACGTCCCAGCTCCTGCATGGCGTGCATTTCGCGTTTGACCTGACTCTTGCTCTTCTCGTCTTCCAGCTCGTCATTGTCGTGTTCTTCAGGAAAATCTGTCATGGTTGCTGCCCGTTCACCGGTTCTGTTCAAGGCGTCATGATACCCGTTCACAGGCCGGCTGTCCGGGGTACAATGGCCTGCCTACAAGGAGATCACATGACCGAACAGCTTCCTGTCCAGCACGATGACGACCCCAGCGCCCTGTGTCAGCAGCTTGAGCAGCGCGTAGCATTCATCCTCGACGAGGCCCGCCGGCAGGGCGCCTCGGCCTGTGAGGTGGCGGTGAGTCAGAACACCGGTCTGTCCGTCGGCGTGCGCCGCGGCGAAGTCGAGACGGTGGAGCTGAATCGGGATCAGGGCTTCGGTATCAGCTTGTATCTGGACCAGCGCAAGGGCTCGGCCAGCACCTCGGATACGTCCGACGAGGCGATTCGCTCGGCCGTCGAGGCGGCGCTGGCGATCGCCCGCAATACCTCACCTGACAGCTACTCCGGTCTGGCTGATGCCGGACTGATGGCGCGGGATATCCCGGATCTGGATCTGTATCACCCCTGGGCACTGGACGCCGATGCGGCCATCGAGCGGGCGCTGGACTGCGAGGCGGCAGCGTTGGCAATGGACCCGCGGTTGAGCAGTGACAGCGCCAATATCAGCAGCCAGCAGGGCTGCCGGGTCTACGGCAACAGCCATGGTTTCATCGGCAGCTCGCTGGGCACCCGACACAGCGCCTCAGCGGTGTTGATCATCAATACCGAAGACGGCATGCAGCGTGACTACTGGTACACGGTGGATCGCAAAGCCGAGCGGCTGCTGGGCCCCGAAGCCCTGGGACAGAAGGCCGCCGAACGGGCGCTGGCGCGGCTGGGCGCCAAGCCGGTGAAAACCGCCAAGGTACCGGTGCTGTTCGCCGCCGATCAGGCGGCCGGTCTGCTTGGTAGCCTGATCGGGTCGATTTCCGGTGGCGCGGTATACCGCCAGTCCACCTTCCTGCTCGACGCCATGGGCACGCCAGTATTCCCCGAATGGGTCACCATCGACGAACGCCCGCACCTGCGGCAGGCCCTGGGCAGCGCCGGTTTCGATGGCGACGGCCTGGCAACCCGGGCGCAGAGCTTCATCCAGCAGGGCGTGCTGCAGAGCTGGGTGTTGAGCACCTACTCGGCGCGCCGGCTGAAGCTGGCCAGTACCGCCAATGCGGGCGGTGTGCATAACCTGCATATCAATTCCAACGCGGGTGATCTACCGGCGCTGCTGCGGGAAATGGGCACAGGTCTGCTGGTCACCGAGCTGATGGGGCAGGGCGTCAATGGCGTTACCGGGGATTATTCCCGCGGTGCGGGTGGCTTCTGGGTGGAAAACGGCGTGATCAGTCATCCGGTCCGGGAAGTGACCATCGCCGGCAACCTGAAGGACATGTTCGCCAACCTGCGCTGCGTCGGTTCGGATATCGAGCGGCGCGGCAACTACCTGACGGGGAGTTGGCTGGTGGATGGCATGACCGTGGGCGGCGCATAGAGCCGGAGTCGATCTCTAACTTGTGGGAGCGGGCTTGCCCGCGAACAGGCACAGGCTGGGCGAAGGATCCACCGACTATCCTGGCACCAGGCAGCAAGCTGGCTCCTCGGCCTGCGCCGAGGATGACATGGGGAAGGGCTGCGAAGGCAGGGCGGCGAAGGCAGAGGAGGGCGGAGGTAGAGCGATGCTGTCGGGCAAGGTCGATGAGAGGGTCCGCTACTCGCCTTCGCCGAAGTAGTCATTGACCAGCCCGACCAGGTCCGTCATGGCCTGTTCAGCCTGATCGCCTTCACAGCTGATACAGATTTCGCTGCCCTTGCTGGCGGCCAGCATCATCACCTGCATGATGCTCTTGCCGTCGACCATCTGTTGCTCATTGCCACCGACCCTGACGCTGCAGTCATGCTGCTTGGCCACGCCGACAAACTTGGCGGCTGCCCGGGCATGCAGGCCGAGTTTGTTGATGATGCGTACGCGTTCGGTCAGTTGGGTCATGGCAGGTCCCGGTGGCGGATGAGCAGGTTGGAGGAATGCACGCTGAGCTCCCTGACCAGGCGCTCGGCAATGTACACCGAGCGGTGATGACCGCCGGTACAGCCAATGCCGATGCTCATGTAGCTGCGCTCGCCGGCGGCATAGCGCGGCAGCCACTTCTGCAGGAAATGGAAGATGTCCTGATACATGTCCTGAACATCGGGTTCGGCGTCCAGATAGTCGCGGATCTGCTGATCCTTACCGGAAAACGGCCGCAGGTCGGGCTTCCAGTACGGGTTGGGCAAACAGCGCACGTCGAACACCAGGTCGGCATCCACCGGTACGCCGCGCTTGAAGCCAAACGACTGGATCAGGATCGACGGACTGTTGCTCTGGCTGCTGAGCAGGCGCTGCTTGAGCAGGTCGCGCAGTTGGTAGAGCGTCAGGTGGCTGGTGTCGATCTTCAGGCTGGCCAGGTCGATGATGGGTTCGAGCAGCTTCAGCTCGGCGGCGATGGCTTCGCCGAGGGACAGGTTGCCGTCGGTCAGCGGGTGCTTGCGGCGGGTTTCCGAGAAGCGCTTGATCAGCACCTCGTCGGTCGCGGCGAGAAACAGCACGTCGCAGTGAATGCCGGCGTCGCGCACCTGCTTGAGCAGCTCCGGGAAGCGCTCGAGATCACTGGGCAGGTTGCGGGCATCGATGCTGATGGCGACCTTGGGCAGGCTCAGGTCGGTATTGTTGGCCTGCCGCGCCAACTCCGGCAGCAGGCCTGCCGGGAGGTTGTCGATGCAGTAGAAACCGTTGTCTTCCAGAAGGTGCAGGGCGGTACTCTTGCCGGATCCGGATCGTCCGCTGACTACAACCAGACGCATCAGTATCAGTCTCCGCTGGCGCCAACCATGACCCGATACAGGGTCTCTGCATCCGGCGCCTGTCGCAGGGCCTCGCGCAAATCTTCCTGGTCAAGTTTCTCGGCCAGCATCTTGAGTATCTGCAAATGCTGCTCGGTGGCCTCGTGGGGCACCAGCAGGACGAAAATCAGATCGACCGGCTCACCATCCAGCGAATCGAAATCGATCTTGCTGTCGAGCTGCAGCAGTGCACCGATGGCATGGGTGCATTGCTCCAGCCGGCAATGGGGGATGGCGATGCCATTGCCGAAGCCGGTCGAGCCGAGTTTTTCCCGGGCGATCAGGCTTTCGTAAATGGCATCGGAGTCCAGGTCGGTGTGCTGGGCGATCATGTTGCCGATCATCTCCAGCACCCGTTTCTTAGAGCCCCCCTGCACACCGGTGAAGGTAAGCTGGGGGGTGAGTACGTTATCTATCTGCATGGGTTCGCTGCTTTCAAGCCTTACCGGTCATTGACGCCTTGCTGGCGACCAATGTGTTTTTCCTTGTGTTTGATCAGCTGGCGATCCAGACGATCGGCCAGCAGGTCGATGGCGGCATACATGTCGGTATGTTCCGCTTCGGCAACCAGATCGTTGCCGGCAATGTGCAGAGTACCTTCGGCCTTCTGCTGAAGCTTGTCCACCTCCAGGGTGATCTGAACGCTGATGATCTTGTCGAAATGCCGCTCGAGGCGGGCCATTTTTTCGGTAACGTAATCACGCAGTGCGTCGGTGATATCGAGCTGAAGACCAGTGATGTTCATTTGCATAACACTTCTCCTGATTGGCTTGATAAACCGGAGTACCGTTTCCGGTGACTCCCATGTTGCCACTTCTCGTATCCGATTTCATTGACCCAAATCGATTCAGACCAGGCGTTTCCTCTCGCTGGATGGAGCTATGTTGAGCGACTCGCGGTACTTGGCGATGGTCCGCCTCGCTACATGGATGCCCTGCTCCTCAAGTAGACCAGCGATCTTGCTGTCACTCAATGGTTTCTTCGGGTTTTCCGCCGCGACCAGTTTCTTGATCAAGGCGCGAATGGCCGTGGAAGAAAACTCGCCGCCTTCGCTGGTGCTGACATGGCTGGAGAAGAAATACTTGAGCTCGAAGATGCCTCGGGGCGTATGCATGAATTTCTGCGTGGTCACCCGGGAGATGGTCGACTCGTGCATGCCCACGGCTTCGGCGATGTCATGCAGTACCAGCGGCTTCATGGCTTCTTCGCCATGTTCGAGGAAGCCGCGTTGATGCTCGACGATCTGGGTGGCGACCTTCATCAGGGTCTCGTTGCGGCTCTGCAGGCTCTTGATGAACCAGCGCGCTTCCTGCAGATGGTTGCGCAGGTAGGTATTGTCGCTGCTGCTGTCCGCGCGCTTGACCATGGAGGCGTACTGGCTGTTGACCCGCACCTTGGGTGCGGCTTCCTGGTTCAGCTCGACGATCCAGCGGTTCTGGTCGCGCCGCACGATGACATCGGGAATCACGTATTCAGCATCGCCGGAGGCGATCTCGCCGCCGGGGCGCGGGTTCAGCGTCTGGATCAGCGTCACCACCTCGCGCAGTTGGTCTTCCTTCAAGCGGGAGCGGCGCATCAGCTGGGCGAAATCGCGACTGCCGAGCAGCTCCAGATGATCGCGCACCACGCGTTTGGCCTGTTCCAGCATGGGGGTGGAATCGGGCAACTGCTGCAACTGCAGGTGCAGGCATTCGCTCAGGTTGCGGGCGCCGACGCCGGTGGGCTCGAACTGCTGAATCCGGTGTAACACCATCTCGACCTCATCCAGCTCGACTTCCAAAGCGGGGTCGAGGGAGGCGAGGATATCGTCCAGGGATTCTTCCAGATAGCCATCGGCGTTGATGCCGTCGATCAGGGCGATGGCGATCTGGTGGTCGGTGTCCGACAGCGGCAGCAGATTGAGTTGCCACTCCAGATGGCTCTGCAGGGTCTCATCGGTGCCGGTGCGGGCGGTGAAGTCCCAGTCTTCATCATCCGAGCTGGGCAGGGAGCTGGCGGAGGTCTGGTAGATATCTTCCCACTGGGTGTCGACCGGCAGTTCGTTGGGAATCTGCTCGTTCCAGTTGCCTTCTTCTTCGCTGTGGCTGTGCTGGTCGATGGCTTCGAGTTCGACGGGCTCGGGCAGGGCGGTGGTGGGGGCATCATCGTCGTTGCCGGCGGTATCGGCCGCACTGGGACTGAAATCATCATCGCTGTCGTCGGCCATCTCCAGCATCGGATTGGCCTCCAGTGCTTCCTGCACCTCCTGCTGGAGATCCAGACTGGACAGCTGGAGCAGTCGGATGGCCTGCTGCAGCTGCGGAGTCATGGTCAGCTGCTGCCCCATCTTGAGGACGAGCGTTGGTTTCATAGTGTCGCGATTTACCTTCTGCGCTGTTCAAGCCATTGAGAGACAACCAAAAACGTGGCCAGCATGCCTCATTCCGCCGGGCTATTACAAACGGAAGGCATGGCCCAGGTACACATCCCGCACCAACTGGTTGGCGAGTACTTCCTCGGCGCCGCCCTCGGCGATGATATGGCCATCGTTGACGATATAGGCCTTGTCGCAGATATCCAGCGTCTCGCGCACGTTGTGATCGGTGATCAGTACACCGATGCCCTTGTCCTTCAGGTGCTGGATGATCTGTTTGATGTCATTCACCGAGATCGGGTCGACCCCGGCAAAGGGTTCGTCGAGCAGAATGAACTGCGGATCGGTCGCCAGTGCCCGGGCAATCTCGGCACGGCGCCGCTCGCCACCGGACAGGCTCATGCCGGCGCTGTCGCGCAGGTGGTGGATATGGAATTCACGTAGCAGCGAGTCCAGCTTGCCCTCCCGGCCCTGGCGGTTCAGGTCCTTGCGGGTTTCCAGAATCGCCATGATGTTGTCCGCCACGCTGAGCTTGCGGAAAATCGAGGCTTCCTGGGGCAGATAGCCGATGCCCTGGCGCGCCCGGCCATGCATCGGCAGGCGGGTGACGTCCTGGTCGTTGATCAGGATGCTGCCCTGGTCGGCCTTGACCAGGCCGACGATCATGTAGAAGCAGGTGGTCTTGCCGGCACCGTTGGGACCGAGCAGGCCGACCACTTCGCCACTGTTTATCGACAGGGATACATCCTGCACCACCTTGCGCGATTTATAGGCTTTGGCCAGATGGCGGGCTTCAAGTTTCGTCATTGGTGGCCGGCTCGGTGCGCTTGCGTGGCTGGATGATGATTTCGATACGCTCGGCGTTCTCGCCTCCGGCGACATCGGCCCGGCCGGCGTCCACCACCTGACGCTCGATATCGTAAGTGACCCGCTGGCCCTGGAAGGTGTTGCCGGCCTGTTCGAGGAAGGCCTGGTCGATCAGGATCACGCGACTGTCCGCAGCGTGATATTCGATGGTCTGGGCGCGTGCGTCCACCGGGCTGCCGTCCGCTTCGGGCTGCTGCCGGTAGGTGGCAGGGGAGCCCACCGAGACGACCTTGCTGACGTCGCCGGCGTCGTTGGTAGTCAGGGTCACACGGTTGCCGGTCAGGCGCATGCTGCCCTGGGTGATGATGACATTGCCGGTGTACACGGCAGTGCTGCGACGGTCGTCCAGGGTGGCGGCATTGGCCTGGATGCGGATCGGCTGATTGGCATCATCGGGCAGGGCCAGCGCGGGCGTGGCCGTGCTGGCCAGCAGGGCCAGACAGAGGATTCTAAAGCGCGTCATGTTCGCCTCTTACGTTGGACAGCAGCTTGATGGCGCCGTCGTTGAAATTCGCTTCCATACCGGTGGCGGTGGTCACGCCATTGGCGGCCTCGATTCTGACGCTCCGGTCGGTCTCGGCAAAATGCCGGTCGGGGAAGATGCTCAGTGCCGGCGTCGACAGGCGCCGTACCGGCTGGCCCGCCAACTGCTGTTCGATCACCACATTCTGGCTCAGATCCACCCGGTCACCCCCGGCGCTGACTTCGCCGTAGCGGGCTTGCACATCCCAGGGCTGTTGCTCACCTTCACGGTAATACAGCAGCTTGGGGTCATCCAGTTCGGTTACATCATCGCCCACCTGGTGGGCAGCGCGGACGCTGACCAGGTCATAGACCGGCTGGCCTTGCTCGTTGAGCTGGCGGATCCGGGCATTGTCCATGAAAAAGTCCGGCTGCAGCGGGTCCTGGATCACCTGGGGGGTGAAGCTGGCCGGGCGGATATTCCAGTAGCCCACCGCCAACGCCAGGGCCACGGCGAGCAGGATGATGCCGCCGGTGACCAGATAGCGGGGGATTTTCACAGGTAGGCTGCCTGGGCGCTGTCCAGGGTGCCCTGGGCGCGCATGATGAGTTCGCAGAATTCCCGCGCCGCACCGGCGCCGCCGGCATTGGCTGTCACGCCGTGGGCATGCTGGCGCACGAAGCTATCCGCCGTGGCCACCGCCATGCCGAGACCGACGCGGCGCATGACCGGCAGATCCGGCAGGTCATCGCCGAGAAAGGCAATCTGCTCCATCTCCACCGGTACCAGCGCCCGCAGCTCGGCCAGCGCGGTGAGCTTGTCTTCGCGACCCTGGATCAGATGCTGGATGCCCAGGTTAGCCGCGCGGCGTTCCACCAGCGGGGAATTGCGGCCGCTGATGATGGCAGTCTGCACGCCGGAGGCGATCAGCAGCTTGATGCCGTGGCCATCCAGGGTATTGAAGGACTTGAATTCGGTGCCGTCGGGCATGAAATACAGGCGGCCGTCAGTCAGCACGCCATCGACATCGAAGATTGCCAGGCGGATATGGCGGGCGCGTTCGAGCAGTTCGTTGTTCATACCACACCCGCGCGCAGCAGATCGTGCATGTTCAGGGCGCCGACCGGCTTGCCATCGGCATCCACCACGAACAGGCCGCTGATCTTGCCGTCTTCCATGATCTTCAATGCTTCGGCGGCCAGTACGCCCTGGCGCACTGTCTTGCAGCGCGGCGTCATTACCTGCTCGATGCGGGCGTTGCGGATATCGACGTCCTGGTCCAGGGTGCGGCGCAGGTCACCGTCGGTGAAGATCCCGGCGAGCCGGCCTTCGCCATCGGTGATGCCGGTCAGGCCCAGGCCCTTGCGGGTCATTTCCAGCAGGGCGTCGCGCAGTGGAGTGTCGGGCGAGACCAGTGGCATCTGCGGGCCGCTGTGCATGATGTCATCGACCAGCAGCAGCAGGCGGCGACCGAGGCTGCCACCGGGATGCGAGAAGGCGAAATCTTCGGCGCTGAAACCGCGGGCTTCCAGCAGGGCAATGGCCAGGGCGTCGCCCATCACCAGGGCGGTGGTGGTGCTGGAGGTCGGCGCCAGGTTCAGCGGGCAGGCTTCCTGCTCGACGCCGGTATGCAGGTTGGCGACGGCGGCGCGGGCGAGGGTCGAGTCGGGGTTGCCGGTGATGCTGATCATGGGAATGCCCAGGCGCTTGATCAGCGGCAGCAGGGTAACCACTTCAGCGGTATTGCCCGAATTGGACAGGGCGATGACCACGTCATCCTTGGTGATCATACCCATGTCGCCATGGCTGGCTTCGCCGGGATGGACGAAAAAGGCCGGGGAGCCGGTGCTGGCCAGGGTGGCGGCAATCTTGCGGCCGACATGCCCGGATTTGCCCATGCCGGTAACGACAATGCGCCCGGAACACTGGATGAGAGTGGCGCAGGCGGTATCGAAGTGGCCTTCGAGCCGGGTGAGCAGGCTGTCGACGGCGTCACGTTCCATACGGATGGTGCGTTGCGCTGATGCGGTGTAATCGAATTCTGGCATGGGCTTCGGTGTCTGTTTTCAGTCAGCGCTGAGTATAACGTTTTGTGGCGGGCAGCTCATCTGTGTTGTTGCTGCGCCTCCCTGGCTGAAAACAAATGAAAACCCATGCAGCTTGGGCTGCATCGGTGGAACTGGTATATTACCCCGTTCATTTTTCCGTCATTGCGCCGGTTAACAGGTAAGGCCGCCTATAACTATGCCCGAATCATCGGATTTCATCGTCGATCTGCAGCAGGTAACCTTTACCCGGGGTGAGCGGACTATCTTCAACAATGTAGACATCCGAATCCCCCGGGGCAAGATTACCGGCATCATGGGGCCTTCCGGCTGCGGCAAGACCACGCTGCTGCGCCTGATCGGCGCACAACTGCGCCCCGACAGCGGCGCCATCCTGGTCAACGGTCAGAATATCCCCCAGCTGGGTCGCGAGGAGCTGTTCGCGGCGCGCCAGCATATGGGCATGCTGTTCCAGAGCGGGGCGCTGTTCACTGATCTGAACGTGTTCGAGAACGTCGCCTTCCCGCTGCGGGTCCATACCCAGCTGCCGGAAGACATGATCCGCGATATCGTCCTGCTGAAACTCCAGGCGGTCGGCCTGCGTGGCGCCACCCAGCTGATGCCCGACGAGCTGTCCGGCGGCATGAAGCGCCGCGTTGCGCTGGCCCGGGCGATTGCCCTGGACCCCGAGCTGATGATGTACGACGAGCCTTTCGTGGGGCAGGATCCGATTTCCATGGGCGTGCTGGTGCGGCTGATTCGCCTGCTCAACGACGCGCTGGGGCTGACCAGCATCGTGGTATCCCACGATCTGGCGGAAACCGCCAGCATCGCCGATTACCTTTATGTAGTGGGTGATGGTCAGGTACTGGGCCAGGGGGCGCCGGACGAGCTGATGAATTCCGACAATCCGCGCATCCGCCAGTTCATGCAGGGCGAGCCGGATGGTCCGGTGCCGTTCCACTTTCCCGCCACCGATTATGTGGACGAACTATTGCAGAAGGAGCGCAAGGCGTGAGCACTCTCGCAGATCGGGTGGCACTGCTGGGTCGATCCGGCCTGGATCTGGTCGCGGCCATCGGCCGGTCCGGCATCTTCCTGTATCAGGCGCTGGCCGGACGTTCCAATTTCGGTAATCCCTTCGGCCTGCTGCTCAAGCAGTTATATGCCGTTGGGGTGTTGTCGCTGGCCATCATCATCGTGTCCGGCGTGTTCATCGGCATGGTGCTGGCATTGCAGGGCTACAACATTCTCAAGGATTACGGCTCCGAGCAGGCGGTCGGCCAGATGGTGGCGTTGTCCCTGCTGCGTGAACTGGGGCCGGTCGTGACTGCGCTGTTGTTCGCCGGGCGAGCCGGCTCGGCGCTGACTGCCGAGATCGGTCTGATGAAGGCCACCGAACAATTGTCCAGCCTGGAGATGATCGGCGTCGACCCGCTGAAGTATGTGGTCGCGCCGCGCCTGTGGGCCGGCTTCATCTCCATGCCGCTGCTGTCGCTGATCTTCTGCGTGGTCGGCATCTGGGGCGGCGCCATGGTGGCGGTGGATTGGCTGGGCGTCTATTCCGGCTCCTACTGGTCCAACATGCAGAACTCGGTACTCTTCAGTGCGGACGTACTCAACGGTCTGATCAAGGCCCTGGTATTTGCCGTCGTGGTGACCTGGATTGCCGTATTCCAGGGTTACGATTGCGAGCCGACGTCCGAGGGTATCAGCCGGGCCACCACCCGCACTGTTGTCTATGCCTCCCTGGCCGTCCTGGGCCTGGATTTCATTCTCACCGCTTTGATGTTTTGATCAGCCAAGGAAACTGCCATGCGCACCCGTAAACTGGAATTGACTGTCGGCCTGTTCATCCTGGCCGGATTGCTGGCCCTGCTGATATTGGCCCTGCGCGTCAGCGGTCTGACCATGAGCACCAGTGGCGACACCTATACGGTCTATGCCCACTTCGACAACGTGTCCGGCCTGACCGCACGTTCCAAGGTGACCATGGCCGGTGTGACCATTGGCCAGGTCAAGCGCATCTCCTTTGATAAGAACCGTTACACGGGTCTGGTCGAGATGGCGATCAATGCCGACGTGGACACATTGCCGGCGGACAGTACCGCCTCGATCGTCACCGCCGGTCTGCTCGGCGAAAAATACATTGGCATTTCCGTTGGCGGGGATGAGTTGGTGCTGGAAAACGGTGACGAGATTCTCGATACCCAATCGGCGCTGGTGCTCGAGGAACTGATCGGACGTTTCTTGCTCAATACCGTCAGCAAAGACGACTAACAGGAGAATACCATGCGCAACGTCATGACCTGGGGCCTGGCCCTGTTGTTGAGTATGCCGCTGCTGGCTCAGGCTGCGGCGGCCACCCCCCATCAGGTGGTGGAAGATACCTCCGTGCGGGTCATGGAAGTACTGGACGCCAACCGTGAGCTGTACAAGCAGGATTCCAACGCCTTCCTCGAAGGGCTCAACGAAATCCTCGACCCGGTCGTCGACTTCCATGGCATCGCCCGCAGCGTAATGACCGTTCGTTACAGTCGCAGCGCTTCGGACGAGCAGATGGAGCGCTTCATCGACACCTTCAAGCGCAGCATGATCGAGTTCTATGGCAATGCCCTGCTGGAGTTCAACAGCGGCAAGATCGTCGTGTTGCCACCGGCCAGAGGTTCCCAGCAGTCCGACCAGCGCGCCAGCGTGGATATGGAAGTGCAGGCCAATGATGGCAACATCTACAAGGTGACCTACACCATGGCCAATATCGATGGCCAGTGGAAGGTGCGTAACGTGATTGTCGAAGGTATCAACATCGGTCTGCTGTTCCGTGACCAGTTCGCCCAGGCCATGCAGGCCCAGCGCAACGACCTGGATGCGGTGATTGCCAACTGGGGCAGTGTGGTGGCCGAGTCTCGCGAAATCGTTGAAAAAGAGACCGACGAGTGAAGGCGCGTTGGGTGCCTGAGGGCGAGCGGTTGCGGCTGGAAGGCGAGTTGGATTTCGTCAGCGCCATTTCGGTGCGCGAGACGCTCGACAGCTTCCTGGCCGGTTCGGCCGGCCAGCGGGTGGTGCTCGACCTGTCCGGTGTGACCCGGGTCAACAGCGTCGGCTTGTCGCTGCTGCTGTCCGCCGTCCGGACGGCGCAGCGGAGCAAGGTTCAACTGCAGGCCACAGGACTGCCGGCCGGTCTCATGAGCATGGCGGCGGTCTGCGGCCTGGATGATTGGCTGGAAACACTTTCTGCTGCCAGTGGCAGCACAACGGAGATACCCCATGCAGGCCAGTGAAGTGAAAGAGCTGCTGGAGCAGCATCTGCCCGATACCCAGGTGGAAGTGGAAGGCGAAGGTTGCAACTTTCAGCTGTTGCTGATCAGTGATGAATTGGCGGCGCTGTCGCCGGTCAAGCGTCAGCAGCAGGTCTATGCGCTGCTCAACGGCCCGATCGCCGATGGCAGCATCCATGCGGTCACCATGAAATTTTTTACCCGCGAAGCCTGGGACAACCGGTAACCGGACCCAGCACGAGAGAGCCCGTATGGACAAACTGATGATCACCGGCGGTAACCGCCTGGATGGCGAGATCCGCATTTCCGGTGCGAAGAACTCCGCGCTGCCGATCCTGGCCGCCACCCTGCTGGCTGACGAAGCCGTCACCATCTGCAACCTGCCGCACCTGCATGACATCACCACCATGATCGAGCTGTTCGGTCGCATGGGCGTGCAGCCGGTGGTGGGTGACAAGCTCAATGTGGAAGTGAACCCGACCAGCATTACTACCCTGGTGGCGCCCTATGAGCTGGTCAAGACCATGCGCGCCTCGATCCTGGTACTGGGCCCGATGGTAGCGCATTTCGGTTACGCCGAAGTGGCGCTGCCCGGCGGCTGCGCCATCGGTTCGCGGCCGGTCGACCTGCACATCCGTGGTCTGGAGGCCATGGGCGCCGAGATCATCGTGGAAGGCGGCTATATCAAGGCGCGCGCTCCGGAAGGCGGCCTGCGCGGCGCGCATTACTTCTTCGATACCGTGAGTGTGACTGGCACCGAGAACATCCTGATGGCGGCCACCCTGGCCCGCGGCCAGACGGTAATCCAGAACGCCGCCCGTGAGCCCGAAGTAGTGGATCTGGCCGAATGCCTGATCGCCATGGGCGCGCAGATTCGCGGCCATGGTACCGACACCATCACCGTGGATGGCGTTGAGCGCCTGCACGGCGCCACCTATTCGGTGATGCCCGACCGTATCGAAACCGGCACTTTCCTGGTCGCCGGCGCCGCCACCCGTGGCCGCGTCAAGCTCAAGGATACCGATCCATCGATTCTGGAAGCCTTCCTGCTCAAGCTGGAAGAGGCGGGCGCGCAGATCGATACCGGCAAGAACTGGGTCAGCCTGGATATGAAGGGCAACCGCCCGCGCGCGGTCAATCTGCGCACCGCGCCTTACCCGGCCTTCCCGACGGACATGCAGGCGCAATTCATGGCCATGAACGCTGTCGCCGAAGGCACCGGCACCGTGATCGAGACCGTGTTCGAGAACCGTTTCATGCACGTGCAGGAAATGAGCCGCATGGGCGCGCAGATCCAGGTCGAAGGCAACACAGCCATCATCACCGGGGTGGAAAAGCTCAAGGGCGCGCCGGTGATGGCAACCGACCTGCGTGCTTCGGCCAGTCTGGTGATCGCCGGCTTGTGGGCCGATGGCGACACCCTGGTCGACCGGATCTACCACATCGATCGTGGTTACGAATGCATCGAAGAAAAGCTGCAAATGCTTGGCGCCGGTATCCGCCGCGTTTCCGCTTGAGAGGATTTTCATGAGCAATAGCCTGACCATCGCCCTGTCCAAGGGCCGCATCCTGGACGACACGCTGCCGCTGCTGAAGCTGGCGGGCATCGAGCCGGTGGAAGACCTGGACAAGAGCCGCAAGCTGATTTTCAGCACCAGCGACCCGGATGTGCGTCTGCTGATCGTGCGCGCCACTGACGTGCCGACCTATGTCGAGCAGGGCGCTGCCGATCTGGGCGTGGCGGGCAAGGATGTGCTCATGGAGTACGGCAGCCAGGGTCTGTACGAACCGCTGGACCTGAAGATCGCCAACTGCCGGCTGATGACCGCCGGCCCGGTGAACACCCCAGAGCCCAAGGGCCGCCTGCGGGTGGCCACCAAGTTCGTCAATGTGGCCCGGCGTTATTATGCCGAGCAGGGCCGCCAGGTGGAACTGATCAAGCTGTACGGTTCCATGGAACTGGCGCCGCTGGTGGGCCTGGCGGACAAGATCATCGATGTGGTCGATACCGGCAACACGCTCAAGGCCAATGGTCTGGAGCCCCAGGAGCTGATCGCGCATATCAGCTCCCGGCTGATCGTCAACAAGGCATCGATGAAGATGAAGCACGCCCGTATCAAGAACCTGATCGACCTGCTGGCCGAGGCTGTCGAGCGCCGCGCCAGCTGATATAGCACTACCCCTGAACCTACTTGAGGAATGCCTGCCATGAACACGCCGTTGAAAATCGCCCGTCTGGATGTCAATCAGGCCGATTTCAACCATCATCTCGATGGCCTGCTGGCGTGGGAAGGGGTATCCGACAAGGCGGTCAACGAGCGTGTCGAGGAAATCATCGCGGCCGTGCGCGCCCGTGGCGACGCAGCCGTGATGGAATATACGGCGCGCTTTGACGGACTCGACGTGGCCAGCATGGCCGATCTGACGCTGGATCGCGCCCGCCTGGAGCTGGCCCTGGAGCGTATCACTGCCGAGCAGCGCCAGGCCCTGGAAGTGGCCGCCGAGCGCGTGCGGGTCTACCACGAACACCAGCGTCAGGATTCCTGGCGCTACACCGAGGCCGATGGCACGGTGCTCGGCCAGCAGGTTACCCCGCTGGATCGGGTCGGGCTCTATGTGCCCGGCGGCAAGGCCTCCTATCCCTCTTCGGTACTGATGAATGCCATTCCGGCCAAGGTTGCCGGCGTGCCGGAAGTGGTCATGGTGGTACCGACGCCCCGCGGCGAGATCAACGAACTGGTGCTGGCCGCGGCCTGTCTGGCCGGGGTCGACCGAGTATTCACCGTGGGTGGGGCACAGGCTGTGGCGGCATTGGCCTACGGTACCGAAAGCATTCCCGGCGTGGACAAGATCGTCGGCCCGGGCAATATCTACGTGGCTACCGCCAAGCGCGCGGTCTTCGGCAAGGTCGGTATCGACATGATCGCCGGTCCGTCCGAGATTCTGGTGATTTGCGATGGCCAGACCGATCCGGACTGGATCGCCATGGACCTGTTCTCCCAGGCCGAGCACGACGAGGATGCCCAGTCGATCCTGCTGTCGCCGGACGCGGCGTTTCTCGATGCGGTTGAGGCCAGCCTGAACAAGTTGCTGGACAGCCTCGAGCGTAGCGACATGGTGCGCATTTCCCTGGAAAGCCGCGGCGCGCTGATCAAGGTCGACAGCCTGGAGCAGGCCTGCGAGCTGTCCAATCGCATCGCTCCTGAACACCTGGAACTGTCGGTCGCCGACCCCGATGCCATGCTGCCGCAGATCCGCCACGCCGGTGCCATCTTCATGGGTCGCTTTACGCCGGAAGCGCTGGGTGACTACTGCGCCGGCCCCAACCACGTACTGCCGACCTCCGGCACAGCCCGGTTCTCATCGCCGCTGGGAGTCTATGACTTCCAGAAGCGTTCCTCGGTGATTTTCTGCTCGCCCGAAGGCGCCTCGGAACTGGCCAAGACCGCGTCGGTGCTGGCCCGCGGTGAAAGCCTGACAGCGCACGCGCGCAGTGCGGAATATCGTATCAAGCCTCGATGACGTCCGAAGGGCGGCACTTTTAGCGCTGCCCAGGCCCCATCAGCCGGCGTAACGACCGTTTCCAACTCATCCCGTCATCCTTCGCGAAGGCGAAGGATCCACAGGATGCACGGAGTTAATGGATCCTCGGCCTGCGCCGCGGATGACGTTTTGCGAGAGAGCGCAAGCGCTGTTGAGAGCGTAAGCGTTATTTGTATCAGACCGTGATTTTGATCCAGGCCCCCGCCGGGTGAGCCGCTATTATTCTGGAGTCTTGCCGTGAGTCGTTTCTGGAGCCCCTTTGTAAAGGACCTGGTGCCCT
>DXBL01000036.1 GCA_019116555.1 Candidatus Pseudomonas excrementavium | reverse complement strand
GCCGAGCGCATCCATCTGCTGGATGCCAGCGAAGGGGCAGCCGACGGCGACGGCAACGTCGCTACCCAGCTGCAATTGGGCAGCCGCTGATGATTGCTGCTCACTTGCGCAGCTTCGCCGGCACGATCAGGCTAAGCAGTTGAAAATTTTACCAATTAGCTGCGCCACCCCTTGACAATAATCCTGCTTCTGGGAATAATGCGCGCCTCGGATGGCTACATAGCTCAGTTGGTTAGAGCACAGCATCCATAATGCTGGGGTCCCTGGTTCAAGTCCAGGTGTAGCCACCAACCTTTTCAAAGGCTTAGCTTCGGCTAGGCCTTTTTTATTGTGGCGCTCTAACGCCAACGTGTCGCCACCAGCAGCCCTATGAAGGTCAGCGCCCCGCCGGCCAGGTGATACCAATACAGCTGCTCACCCAACAGCATTATCCCCAGCAAGGCAGTGAATGCCGGCACCAGATAGCTGAACAGCGAGGCCGTCGCCGAGCCCAGCACCTTGACGCCATTGTTCCAGGCTACATAGGCTACGAGGGAGGCAAATACGGCGGTATAACCCACCGCGCTGGCGGCCTGCCAGGTGATCGGCATCGAACCAAGATGCACCAGTTCCCACAGAAAGAAAGGAACCAGCAGCGGCACACCACAGAGCAGCATGGCGGCCATCAGCACCAATCCCGGCACCGGCATCACCCAGCGCTGCAACAATACCGTATACAAGCCCCAGGACAGCACCGCCACCAGCATGATCAGATCACCGTCATTGAAGTGCAGCCCGAACAGCCGCGCGGGTTGCCCTCCCGTGAGGATCAGCAGCAACCCGCAGAGTCCCAGCAGGGCCCCTAGGAGCGTCGCCCGGGCTGGCCACTGGCGCAGCAGCACGACAGACCAGAAGAACGCCGTCACCGGCAATCCGGTACCCACCAGGGTAAGATTGATGGCGGTGGTACTCTGCGCCGCCTGATACAGCAAGGTGTTGTAGGAAGAGATACTCAGGGCCGCCAGCACGACCACCCGCAGCCAGTTGTCGAGCAACAATCGGCGGTACTGCCAGAGCCCCTTGATGGTGAAGGGCAACAACAATAGCAGGGCCAGGCTCCAGCGCCAGAACGACAGGCTGATCGGCGGCAGCGTACCCGCGCTGGCGCGGGCAATGAGAGCATTTCCTGCCCAGGCCAGGGCAGTGGTCAACAGGCCAATGACGGCCCAGTGGCGCGCAGACATAGACAACTCGAATGTGGACTGAGCGCTGACTCAGTCGATTAGTGAATAGGCCATCACCAGGGCATCCTCACGCCCGCCTACGGCAGGATAATAATCGCGACGCCGCCCGATTTCATTGAAGCCGAAGCGTTCATACAAATGAATGGCCGGGTGGTTGGATTCTCTGACTTCCAGAAAGGCGGTTTCCGCTCCGCGCTCCTTGCCCCGCTGCATCAGGTGCGTGAGCAGCTTACCACCCAGCCCGTTGGATTGATTTGCCGGCTTTACCGTCAGGTTCAGCAGATGGGACTCATCCCCTGCTGCGGACAACACCCCGTGACCGACCTGCTGCTCACCGACAAACATCAGCCAACATTCGTAGCCTGAGATCACGCAATCGAGAAATATACCGCGGGTCCAGGGATGACTGAAGGCGGCAAACTCGATGGCGAGTACAGCCTCTACATCCGCCTCTGTCATCGGGCGAAATACCGGTTCTATCATGCTTTACTCTGCCAACGGGACATGACACGCTTGAGCTGCTGCCACAGCCGCGCCTTGCTTGGAAAATCCTGCATCAAGGTCTCCAGATCGGGGGCGAACCAGGCCGGCGGTAATTGTTCCAGCACCTCTTCCCGATCATCGGGGTGTGCCTGCTCATCCAGTTTGGGACCTATCAGCAAACGGGGATGGGTACCAAAGCAACCAATGGACACCACCGGCTCACTTTCCAGTCGCCCCTGCATGAATGCCTGCAATGCAAGGCTGGCAGCCTTGGCGCTGCGATCGAATTGCGGATTTCTGGTCAGCGGCCAACGGAAATCAGCATAGAGATGCGGCACCTGCGGCAGGCGCACGGCGCGCAGGATATCCTTGAGCAGACGCAGCCCCGGCGAGGCGCTTTCCAACCCCGGCTCCGGGACCTCGATCAACAATGCGCAGGGACCGGCTATCCACAGCTGCAGATAGAACGGGTCCAGCGGAACCGGTCGGGGCTCAGGCTCAGCTACTACCGGCTGGGCGACTGGTACCGGCTCGGGCTCCGGCTTGGTGGGACGCACAATGATCCTGGCCCGGGCCGGCCCCGCCGTAATGGACGAACTGATACTGACCGCAGGAGCAACGGCCTCGGTTGCCATCGCCGGCAGAGGCTCCGCCGACGGCTCCGGCAACTCGGGAGGAACGCGAAATGCGGCATGGGGTAGCGCCTGACGTGGCACCCAGCCAACCACGCCCATCGCCGTAAGATAATCGAGACGTGTCGACTCCAGCATCAGATGCCTTCCACTTGCGGATGCGCCTTGAGCGCCCCTGAGTGCATCAGGTTCAACGCGTTGATATAGGCTTTGGCCGAAGCAATGACGATGTCGGTATCGGCGCCATTGCCATTGACGATGCGCCCGCCTTTTTCCAATCGAACAGTGACCTCACCCTGGGAATCGGTGCCCTCGGTGATCGCATTGACCGAATAGAGCTGCAGATTGGCACCGGAGCTGGCGATCTGCTCCAGTGCACGGAACGCGGCGTCCACCGGGCCAGAGCCAGACGCGGTCGCCTGCTGCTCCACACCACCGATCTCCACCGTGAGCGTCGCCATGGGCGTTTCGCCGGTGCGCGAGCGGACATCCAGGAACACCAGCCGCATCCGCTCCACCATATCGGTTACGGTATCGGATACCAACGCCTGTAGATCTTCGTCGAATATCTCGTGCTTCTTGTCGGCCAGCTCCTTGAAACGGACAAAGGCCGCATTCAGTTCGTCCTGGTCGCTCAGTTCGATACCCAGCTCCTGCAGGCGGGTGCGGAACGCATTGCGGCCGGACAGCTTGCCCAGCGACAGCTTGTTGGCATGCCAGCCGACCGATTGAGCACTCATGATCTCATAGGTTTCGCGGTGCTTGAGCACACCGTCCTGGTGAATACCGGACTCATGGGCAAAGGCGTTGGCACCGACGATAGCCTTGTTCGGTTGCACCGGAAAGCCGGTGATACTGGAGACCAGCCGCGAGGTGCTGAGAATATGCTCGGTGACAATACCCGTATGCACGCCCAACACATCCTGCCGGGTCTTGATGGCCATGACGATCTCTTCCAGCGAGGCGTTACCAGCACGCTCGCCCAGTCCGTTGATGGTGCACTCGACCTGGCGCGCCCCGGCGGTTACCGCTGCCAGCGAGTTGGCCACCGCGAGCCCGAGGTCGTTATGGCAATGTACCGAGAAGATGGCCTTGTCTGCGTTGGGCACACGCTCGATGACCTGGCGGATGGTCTCGGCAAATTGATGCGGGATCGCATAACCCACGGTGTCAGGGATATTGATGGTACGAGCGCCGGCGTCGATTGCCTGCTCGATGATGCGGCAGAGGAAATCGATCTCGGAACGGCCACCGTCCTCGCAGGAGAACTCCACATCGGCACAGAGGTTGCGCGCGCGCTTGATAGCCCGCACCGCCTGCTCGATGACCTGGTCCGGCTGCAGACGCAGCTTGTGTTCCATGTGAATCGGGCTGGTGGCGATAAAGGTATGGATGCGACCGGAATTGGCATTGGCCAGCGCCTCGGCCGCCCGATCGATATCCGCATCGACCGCCCGAGCCAGACTGCAGATGGTACTGTCCTGAATGGTATCGGCGATGCTTTTTACCGCCTCGAAGTCGCCGGGGCTGGCGATGGCAAAGCCGGCCTCAATGACATCCACCCGCAGTTTTTCCAACGCCTTGGCGATCCGCAGCTTTTCTTCCCGGGTCATGGACGCGCCGGGACTCTGCTCACCATCACGCAATGTGGTATCGAAAATGATGACGCGATCCTGACTCATCTGCCTATCTCCTCGAGGACGCAAACCGTAACAGGGCAAGTATACCGCATGCGTTAAAGCCAGACGTGTGATGGTGGTTTTTGGTGCTATGTGAGACTGCCGGCGTAGCGCAGGCGCGCTATCCTCGGCTGAGCGGGTGGCCGAACACCGGCTCGACCACCTGACCCCCGGTGTGACGCCCAGGCATAAAAAAACCCCGCCAGTTGGCGGGGTTTCTTATTTGAAGCTTGACGATGACCTACTCTCACATGGGGAGTCCCCACACTACCATCGGCGATGCATCGTTTCACTGCTGAGTTCGGAATGGGATCAGGTGGTTCCAATGCTCTATGGTC